>DSDB01000070.1 GCA_011057845.1 Phycisphaerales bacterium
AGGGACGCCGTGGTCAATGAGGGCGGCGATGCGGAAGGTGATAACCCGGGTCTTGCCGCTGCCGGGACCGGCCAGCACGAGAAGCGGGCCGTCGATGTGGGATACGGCTTTCTGTTGGGATGAGGTCAGGCGGCATTGCGCGGCGTCGTTTGAAGTCATGGCGGCTCGTGCGGGGCTGTCAAGGAATGGGCTGGAGGGGCGTCTGAGACTCCTGGAGCCAGAGGCGTTCCTGTTGGGCAAGTTGTTCGGCGAGGTCCGGGCGTTCGATCTTGATGCGGGCAATCAGGTTCTGGCGGAACTTGGGCGGGTATTGTTCGTCGGCGAAGAAGTCCTGCAGGGCGGTGAGCTTCATACGGCCGAAGTCCGGCAGATCGATGCGGTATTCATCGCCGTGCTGAAACTGGTAGAAATCGTAGACCTGGCGGGCGAGTTTCTCTCGGCCGAAGGCGGCGTCATCGTCCCGAATGGCATAGCGGAAGTAGGCCTCCCGGAGCATGGCGATGACCTGCTCTTTGGCGTCATAGATACCGATGCTGTCGAACTCCGCCTTCATGCGGTTTCGGCAGTATTCCACTAGCGGTACATCGAATTCCTCCCGCGGGTATCGCTGCCGCAGCTCCGCGAGGATCTCACCGGCCTTGGCTTCGTGGCCGGACTGGTAAAACAGAAGGACCGCGTTTCGCAGCATATTGCGGTGGCCGTCCTGGAGGGATACGAGGGAGCCTTGATCGAGACCTTCGCCCGTGTACTTGTCGATGACCTCGTGGAGAATTCTATTGTAGGGATCGAACATGCGAAGGTCGGGGCGCGTGAAGACCTGGGCCGCCAGCGCCTGAACGGTCTGGCCGGTCTGGTCGTCGACAACGTCCACCATCTCTTCGTAGAGATGGAACTTGCCGCTTCGAAAAAGGTCCTGGATGCAGTGGCCCATGATGCGGTCGGTGTTGACTTCGTGGTTTTCGAGCTCGCGGTCCTGGCGTTTGGCGACTTCGCGCAGGCCGGTGATGCCCCAGTACATGGCGTGGCAGGCGGAGTGTCGCCAGTCGAGCGGCAGCCGCATGTTGGGATCGGCGAAGTGGGTTGGGCCGTAGCGTTTGTTGAGGTCGGCCATGACGGCCGGCTCCATCTTCCAGATCGTCCGCAGGGCGTAGGCGCGGGCGAACAGGTCGAACCGGTCGAGGATCTGCGTGCCCCGAAAGGCGTCGATGGCCTGGCCGGCCGCGGGCGGAAAACGCGACGCATTCTGCCGAAGGGCGAGGTAGTTGACGACAAACCGATCCCGGTCGGCAAAGGTGGGGTCGGCGGTCTGGAGGGCGGCCAGCACATCGTGGATATTGGGGTCAACGGCGGTCACATTGGGATCCTGGAGGAAGCGGTCCCACGTGGCCGGCGTGGCGGCAAGGGCCTCGAAATAGGCGAAGTCCCGCCCCCCGACGAGCGGCTCCATCTCGCGGGCGAGCTGTATCTTGTAATACTTGTGGCAGTCGTCGGTGATGCCGCCGATCTTCTGCTGGAAGATACGGGCCAGCTCCCGGTAGAGTTCGAGATTACCCGGGTTCAGCGGGATGCCCTGGTCCCGGAGCAGTTCATAGCCGTTTCGGACCCATTTCCAGCGTTGTTCGGGCTGAGTGGCGGGAATGGCGACGGAGATATTGTACGCCATGTTCCAGGCGTGAAAGACCCAGACGGAGGCAAAACGCGGCTGAAGGGTGGTGATCCATTCGGCGAGCTGGCGGGCGTCGAAGAACTGGCCCTGTTCCTTGAGCTGGTCGGCCCGGATCCAGAGGATGTCCACGATGAGCCCTCGGAAGGCGCCCATGGCGGCCGTGGCGAAGGCCAGTGACGGCGGGGCCCCTTTGATCGGGTCGGCGATGGTGAGCCTCATGTCGCGGCGCTGGGCGTTGATGTAGTCGAGCTGCATGCCGGCGGCGGCCAGCAGGGCCCCGGTGAGGATGATACATACCACGGTTATGAGAGTGTCACGCATAGTGCGGTTAAACGGTCACACGGGCCAACTCACGGCGGCTGAAAATCCATATCGCCAACAGCAGCAGGATGGGGGCTTCGACGCCGATCATCCTGCCGGCGGCTTTGGCCAGCACCGACAAGTCGATAAGGCGGGCCGGGACGAGATACTGGGCGGGATTGAACTTGTCAAACTCCGGCAACATTCGCACGATCGGCTTGACCGTGTAGTTGTAGACGCCGCCGATGCTGTCGCCGAGGTAATTGAACGAATCGACGACAAAGGTGCTGAATGTGGCGACAAAGAAGATGACCAGGCAAAACATGATGGCGACGGGGAACGAGACGAAGGTCGAGGCCAGGATGCCGAGACAGGCGAGGAAGACGAGTCGGACGAAGATCATGACGGCCGCTCGCACGAAATTGGCCCCGAAGGTATCCGCCTGGTAGAGCAACTCGACGCCGTCATCAAGAGGGAACACAATGGCGGTGTCGTTGGGCGGGACGTTCTGGAATCCGAGGGCGATGTGTCCGTCGGCGGGAACGACGACGGCGGGAATCTGGATCTCGTGGAAGTTGCCGGCGGAATGCCGGAGCACCTGGTCGTAGATGGGGCGGTCGGGTTTGGCCCCGTAGGCGAAGACGTCGTAGGGCCCAACGGCCCAGCGGCCCCACATCTCGGTCTTGGAACCGGGCAGCGCATCGTATTTGAAGCGGATGAACAGGTTTTCGGTTGGATCGACGGGCCTGACGTTGTGGAATTCCCAGAGAATCCGCTCGCCGACGCCGGCGGCTCGCTTCTCCAGTCGCTTCTGCTTGATGATCCAGTCCATGACCTGCCGGCGGCGCAGCTCGTTGGCGAAGACCTCCGGGGGGATCTCATCCTGCTTGCGGAGTTTTTCGAAGGTCTCGCGTGCTTCGGCGGTCACGTCGGGATTCATGGGCTTGAGCGAGGCCCGGGCGGTGAAGAACTCGCGGTTGAGTTGCTGGCGGGCGATGGGATCGGCGCCGTAATGGGTCGGTAGATACCGGACGATGCCGTAGATGCCCCCGCAAAAAAAAGTCAACAGCAGCGCATCGAGAACCAGAACGCCGAGCAGCTTGCCCAAAATGAATTCGTGGCGGCGCAACGGCTTGGTGATGACCGTGAATATCTGGTGGTTTCGAATATCGCTGGTGACGGTGAAAACGGACACAACGATCGTCAGCAGGCACAACAACAGGCTGGTCAGCGACAGACCATAGCTGACGAAGGTCTGGCAGCGGCCCTTGTGGGTTCCGTCACCGGACATAGAGCCGGCCATAACCGGCAGCAGGACCAGCAGCAGGACGGTGAAGACGACGGCGATCCGCATCCTCAGGGCCTGGCGAACCGTAGTGATGGCGACGGCCCAGATTCTACGCATCATTCTTCTCCGGACGGGGTTGGGGAGGTTCCGGGGCCTCATCGCCCCGCGCAAGACGGTCAAGGATATGGATGTCAATCTCGTCGGGCGGGGTCGGTTCGGCGGGCTGGACCGGGGCGACGGGCGTGGTCTCAACAGGTTTGGCGGCCTGGGTAAGGCGTTTGAGGAAGTCCTGGTCGGCCTTGGGAGGCGGGCTGGCGGCCGGAGCGACCGGTTCGGTGGCCGGTTCCGTCGTGTCCGGCACGTTGTCCACCGAGGCGTCGACGAGTCGGTCGAGCACCGCTTCGGTCGTGTCGGAACGGGTGAGGAAATCGCCGAGCCGGGTGGTGCTGACGGCGCCGCTGGTGGGCTGGTCCTGTTGCTGGGCCTCGGCGACGGTCCTGATGAAGAAGGCCTCGAGGCGGTCCATCGGCGAGGTGATTTCACACTCAACGTCTTCGGATTCGATGAGGCGACGGATCTGGGCGAGGGTATCGTCGCCGATCGGACCTGTATTAATCTGTTTGCCGGTGCTGCGGCGGAGCAGTTCATCGACCTTCCCTTCGGCGCGGACCTTGCCGCCGTAGAGGATGGCGATCCGATCGCAGACGTCTTCGACATCGGCGAGTAGATGGCTGCACAGGAGGATGGTCTTGCCGCGTTCGGCGAGCTTCAGGATGAGGTCCTTGATCTGTCGTGTGCCGATGGGGTCGAGACCCGTGGTGGGTTCGTCGAGGATCAGCAGATCGGGGTCGTTGATAAGGGCCTGGGCCAGGCCGATGCGTCGGGCCATGCCCTTGCTGTAGGTGCCGACGGGGCGGTTGGCGACGGCCCGCAGGCCGACCATGTCGAGCAGCGACTCCGTGCGCATACGGCGGACCTCGGCCGGCAGCGAGAACAACTTGCCATAGAAATCAAGGGTCTCGCGGGCGCTGAGAAATCGGTAGAGGTAGGATTCTTCGGGGCAAAAGCCGATCCGGGTGCTGATTTTCGGGCTGGTGCTGTCGCCGCCGAGGACGACGGCCCGGCCGCGGGTCGGATGGAGCAACCCCAGCAACATCTTGATGGTCGTGGTCTTGCCCGATCCGTTGGGCCCGAGCAGCCCGAACACCTCATTGCGGCGGATCTTCAGGTGAAGGTCCTCGACGGCGAAGACCTTGGACCGACCCCACCAGTCGTTGAATATCTTGGTCAGCGAAAACGTCTCAACGGCGTACTGCATCTGGCCTCCCGGCTACCGCGTGCCGGGCGTCCACGTCCAGTTCTTCGCCGTAGCGGACGAGCCGAGCACTGTTAAACACGACAATCAGACTACCCATAAAGTGCAGGACGGCGGCGACAACGGCCGAGACCCATGCCGCCGAGGCGGCGACGATGCCGAGCACGATGAAAAGCACGCCGAAGAAGAGATTGGCCATGATCACCGAACGGGTTTTCCTGGAAAGGCGGACGAGGAAGGGCAGACGTTTGAGGTCATCGCTCATAAGGGCAATGGAGGCCGAGTTGATGGCGACATCGCTGCCGGCGGCGCCCATGGCGATGCCCAGGTCCCCGGCGGCCAGCGCGGGCGCGTCGTTGATGCCGTCCCCGACGACGGCGACGGTGTGTCCCTGGCGTTTGATGTGCTCGACGATGTCCAGCTTGTCGGTGGGCAGACAGTTGGCCTTGACGTCGGTGCAGCCGAGTTCGGCGGCGACGCGATTGGCAACCTCGTCGCGGTCGCCGGTGAGCATGGTCATACGTTTGACGCCCAGTTGCAACAGTTCGTCGACGGCGTGGCGGGCTTCGGGACGAGTCTTGTCCTGCATGCCGATCCAGCCGATGCACCGGTTGTCCCTGGAGACATAAAGCGTGCTGAAGCCCTGCTCTTCATGCAGGGCCGGGTCGGGCACGCCGGCCAGGTCGATCCCATGTTCCCGCAGGAAGCTGTCGCGGCCGACCCGCACCGTCGCGCCGTCGACCACGGCGGTTACGCCTTTGCCGGGGGCCTCATGAAATTCCTGAGCGGTCGGCAGGGTCAGACGGGCGTCGCGGGCGACCTCGTGCAGGGCACGAGCGGCCGGGTGCTTGCTCATCTGCTCGGCGGCCGCGGCGGCGGCCAGCAGTTGGCCCGGCTCCGTACCGCCGGCGGGCGTCAGTTTGGTGACATAGAGCCGTCCGGTGGTGACCGTGCCGGTCTTGTCGAAGACCAGCGCCGTTATTTTGCCGGCGATCTCGAGGTCGGCGACGTTCTTGATGAGGATGCCCAGTCTCGCCGAGGCGGAGATGGCGGCGACCATGGCCGTCGGCGTGGCCAGGATCAAAGCGCACGGGCAGGAAATCACGAGGATGGTGATGGCGCGGCTGATGTCGTGGGTGAAGAACCAGACGATGGCGGCGACCATGAGGATGGTGGGCGTGTACCACTTCACGTACTGATCGATGATCCGCATGATGGGGATCTTGGTCTGTTCGGCTTGCATGATGAGCGACTGGACCTTGCCCAGAGTGGTGTCGCCGCCGGCTTTGGTGACCTTGATGTCGAGCATGCCGGTGAGGTTGCTGGTTCCGGCGAAGACCTGCTGGCCGGGGAGTCTGTCAACCGGCAGCGATTCGCCCGTGATGGTCGCTTCGTTGACGGCGCTCAGACCATCAACGACCTCGCCGTCGGCGGGGATGTTGTCGCCCGGCCGGACACGAATGCGGTCGCCGGCCTTAAGGGTGCTGACCTTGACTTCGGTTTCAGAGCCGTCGGCCGAGAGCAGATTGGCGCGGGTCGGGGTTAGACGGATCAGGGACTCGATGGAGGCCCTGGCGCCCATCGCGGTGCGCGTCTCGACCAGCTCGCTCAGGAGCATGAAAAAGGCCACGACGCCCGCGGCGACGTATTCGCCGGTGGCCAGGGCCGCGACAATGGCCAGGGCCACCAGCTCATCCATGTGGGACTCGCGGCGTATGAGGCTGCCGACGGCATGAATGACGATGGGCGCGCCCAGCAGGACGGCCGCGGCCATCGCAAGGAAGTCGGTGTTGAAGCTGCCCTCGCCGTAGACGTACTTGGCGATGCCGCTGTTGATGAGCAGGACGCCGCCGGCGAGCGTGCCGAGCAGAGCAAGACTGACGCCCATCTGCTTGCCGTGGGTGTACTCGCCGTGATTAGGGTCTTTCAAGTGTAGGTGCTCGTGGGCCATAGTCGGTTGTCCTTCGGTGTCGGTTTCTTCGTCGCGTTCGACGTCGCCGATCATTTCCGTTGTGCATCGGTCCCGGCTCGTTCCCTGGGCTTGAGGGAAGCATCGCGGCTGAGGTCTATCCATATCTCCGCGTTGGAGATGTCACGGCCGGGCTGGATGATGATCTTCTCATCGACGCCGGCAAGGATTTCAGCCATCGTATCCTGGTAGATCCTGCGTTTGACAAGCTCCGGGCGCTTGCGGTATTCGGGCAGCAGGGCCTGAAGGTAATCGGCGTTGGCGCGGGCCGACTCGATGATGTCGGTCTTGTAGGTCCGGGCGTCGGCGATCCTTTCGCTGGCCGAGCCTCCCAACTGGGACCAGAGTTGTTCCTTGTGCTCTTCGGCGACCGCTGGGTCCCGCAGTGCCAACACGAGTTCGCCCGCGACGGCCCCGCCGGCCTCGTTGAGTTTGTTTTCGGCGTAGGTCCGTGCCTCGCTGACAGCCTGCTCGGCAACCTGGCTGGCGCTGTGGGCGGCCTCAAACGCCTCGTTCACCTGCCGGGGCCAGGTGCTCTCGGTCAGTTGGACCTGGACGACCTTGATGCCGGATTCGATGGTGTCGAGCTTCTCCTGGAGCAATTGCTGCACCTGGGCCGCAAGGCTGCCGAGGCGCTCATAGAGAACATCGTCAATGCCGTAGTCCACGGTGGCGGTCACCACGGCGTCCTCAAAGAGGTTTTCGAGCAGCGGTTTGAGGCTTTGGGTGATGACGTTGAAGTATACCTGGCCGGGCTTGACGTTCTCGACGTAGACGTTCTGGAAGAACAACTCGGGCTCGGCGATGCGATAAACCAGTTGCCAGCGGGTGTGGACGATGTTGTAGTCACTGCCCTCGGAATCGCCGGTCGAGCCGTCCGGATCGCTGCGCGTGATGCAATAGCCGTCCTTCGTGGGATCAAGGATTTCGGGAGGCCGCTGGCTCCTTCGCAGCGGGCCCCGGAGCATCTCTTCGGCGGTCTCGTAGTACCAGAAAGAGCGGATGCTCAGTTCGACGGTCTGGTCCACGGGGATGCGGACCATCTCGTCAATGGGATAGGGCATCACCCAGTAAGGCCAGGTTCGCGGCCTCAGGACGCGGTCCTCGGGGCCGCCCCGGATGCGCCCGAATCGAAGCACAAGGGCCCGCTCGCCGGTCTCCACGGTGCGAAATCCCAGTCCGACGAAGACCAGGACCAGAACGAGCATGATGATCTTGAGGATGATGAAGCTGTGTTTGAGGGCCCGCGACAGATAGGTGGCGGCGATATCGTCCTCGCCAAATCCGTGTGCCGGGGGCGTCTGTGCGTCCGACGGCTCCGGGACGGCTTGGGGCTCGTGGCCGGATTCTCGAGAAGCGTCGTGCGGGTTGTGAGGGTCGTGGGTCATGGCCGTGTGTCTGCTCCCATCAGTTCATGTTCGGGTCGGCGACTTTGAGGTCGGGGGCGGCCTTCAGGAGGCTGAAGGGCTCGGCGTCGGCCGGGATCACGATGGTCGAACGCTCGCGCAGGATCTCCTTGAGCACCTCCGTGTCGCGCAGGAACATAGCCAGTTCAGGATCCTGCTCCAGCATCTTGTAGAACCGCGCGGCCTCGGCGTCGCCCTCGGCGCGAATGGCCTTGGCTCGGGCCTCGGCGGCGGCCAGCAGTTCCTTGGTCTTGTAGTCGGCGTCAGAGCGGATCCGGACGGCCTGGGCCTTGCCCCGGGCAATGGTGGCAAGGGTGCGGCGCGTCCGCTCGGCGGTCATTCGTTCGAAGACCTTCTTGCTGACGTCCTCGCTGACCATCAGGCGTTTGATGCCGAGCGCCTCGATCGTGATGCCGTAGACCTCTCGGGCGGACTTGGCCAGATCGTCCTGCATTTCCTGCTCGATGTTGCGGAACTGGATCTTCGTCGGATCGCTGTTGACGAATTCGCCGAACGTATGGCGGCCGATCACGCGGGTCTGCGTGTCGCGGATCTGGCCGATGAGCTTGGTCTCGGCGGCCGAGGCGGTTCGGACCGACGTGAAAAATGTCAGCGGCTCGGTGATCCGCCAGACCACGTACGTGTTCACAATAATCGGCACGGCGCCGCGGGTGGTCGTCTCGCCCAGATCCGCTTCAAAAACGCGCATCCGCGAGTCGAACTTGTGGACCCGGTCGATCGGCCGGGGCCACTTGAAGTACCAGCCGGGTTCCGTGATTTCGCGGATGGGCTTGTTGAATCTCGTCACCAGCGCCGACTCGGTCTGACGGACCTGGAAGGAGACAAGCACCAGCGCCAGCGTGGCGATAATCACAAAGACGATGAGGACAATCCCTGCGTTTTTCATTGTCCGGAAATCTCCTGAATATTGCCGAAATCATACAGATCCGGGGTGAGTTTCTCTTTCAGATCGATGCGGAAGATCTGGCTGTTGTCCCGCCCCGGGACGACCACATATTTGCGTACGTCGCGAAGCGCCTCGATGAGGGCCCTGAGACGCTGTTCCTGGCGATAGATGCGGGGGGCGGCCTCGTGGGCCTGGACCTGACTGGCGAATCGACGCCCGGTGGCGGCCGCCAGCACGGACTTCTCAAAGGCGTAACTCTGGGCCTGCCGCAGCGTCTGAAAGATGTCACCGCGCGCCTCGGCAAAGGCCCGATCCAGTTGCGGCGCGAGGACCTGAAGCTGCTGCTCATCGGCCTGCGCCCGTTGATAGCGGGCGGCCAGTTCATAAAGCGCGTCGGCATCTCCCACGGAACCGGCGACCGACGAAAGGGTGCTGTTTCTCTGCGCCTGGGCGTTGAGAATCAAGGCCTGCTCTTCCTGGACGGCGCCGACAACGGCCTGGTAATCCTTGGCGACCTCCACGGTGGGGTGGAGGCCCTGCAGACCGAGGAAGACGATCTCGATGCCGAGGCCCTTGGCGTCGGCGGCGGTTTGAATGGCTTCGGTCAGGACCTGTCTGGCGCGGGTCCGGCCGCCACCGAGCAGGCTCAGGTCCTCGGTCCCCTGCCGCTCTTCAATATCGACGGTGGAGCCGGCGGCGAAACGGGCCAGTTCATTGTGGCAGATGGCCGACAACAGGGGTTCGGGGTCTCGGTGGTTGTAGATATAGGCGTAGAGGTCCTTGACGCGATACTGAACAGGGACATTGGCGTTGATGAGCCCCACGGGGACGCCCCCGGCGGCGTCATCGCCCGAGTAATGTGTCGCCACCAACAACGGATATTCTTCTTTGTAGTGCTTCTTTCCCCAGAGCAGTTCCTTCTCCTGGACGACTTCGCCCGTTTGCTTGTCGATCTCCGGCTCGAACCCGACGTAGATTTCCTGAAGCCGTCGAGTCGGATGGGCACGGACCTTGTCGATGGGCCAGGGCCATTTGAACGCCAGTCCGGGGCCGAGAAGCCGGACCTCGCCGGAAGCGTCTCTGGGATTGCCGAAGTGCTCAACGATGGCCTCTTCATCCGGCGCCACGACGACGATACAACTCATCAGGTAGAGGGTGACAACGCCAAAGACGAAAAGAGGCAGGACGGCCTTCTCCAGAAGCTTGTAGAACCACGTCTGCGAGACCTGAAAGCCGAACTGATAGTCGATGGCGTCGGCGGCGCTGCGAAAGATGCCCCCCGGTTCGTTGATGACGCCCAACAGGCGGCTGTCGAAGGCGGCGCGACTGTACTGTCCCTTGATGCGGGGACGGTAGATGTCCAGGACGACGTTCATCGCGGTCTCGAGAGCCACCACGATCAGAAGCAATCCGACGGCGTAGTCCACGACGCGGACGATGGCATAGAACTGGAAAAGGTGGGCGACGGCCAGTCCGATCGCCAGGACGAAACAGACGGCGGCGACCGCAAGCATGGAACTGCCCGCGGCACGGAGCGGCTTCCACTGGACCTGGGCGGACATGCCGGTGGCGTAGCGAGAGACGAGGAAGCTGACGAAGGCAATGGCCGTCATGGCCACGGCGCAGACCAGAAAAGGCTGCTCGGTGCGGACCGGCTCAAAGCCCTGGATCTTCCGCAAGAGATAAATGCCCAGGACGGCCTGATAGACCGCCAGCAGCACCGCGTAGATCGGAAGGAACCACTTCTCGAGCACCTCCAGACGTCGGCGGGCGACGGCGAACAGGGCTTGCTGCTCGCTGCGGCCGGCGAAGATATTGGGGGCCCCGCCGTCGCCGGCCAGACGTCCCATGTCCAGTTGCTCCTGTTCGGCAAGCCGGCGCTGGTGGAACTGCACACCCAGCGCAAACCAGATGCCGGCCGACGACAGGACAAGCCAGCTCACGGCCGAAACCGCGAAGAAGTCGCTCCATCGCCCCATGAAGAACGCGACGGCGAAGAGGACGAGACTTAGAAACAGAGACACCCAAGCTACATTTTCGGAGCGTTTGGAGGATACGGCCATCTTTGGTCAGTCCCGGGTCAACAGTATGAACAAATGACGACAAACGCAGTATTTGCAGTATGACTCTTTACAGCCCACGGGCCTCGTACTATAACAAGGGCCGCTGTGTTCGTATAGAGACATTCGCCCAAAAAAAGTTTCGTTTGGGGCGTCGGCATGAGGCCGACGCCGTTTGTTGATGGGTGTTGCCGCCGGAGCCGGGCAAGAATGATGTATAAGCTCACTACGATTGCAAGGAACACGTTCGTCGAGACCCTGCGGCAGCCCATCTACGCCATATTGATATTCGCGGCGTTGCTGTTGCTGATCCTGAGTCCTTCGCTGACCATGTACACGATGGACGACGACAACAAGCTCCTGCGCGAATTGGGGTTATCTACGCTGTTCCTGACGAGCTTGTTCATCGCGATCTTCGCGGCGTGCGGCGCGGTCGCCGAGGAGATCGAGAACAAGACCGTCCTGACCGTCCTGACCAAGCCCGTGCAACGTCCGATATTCATCGTTGCCAAGTTCCTCGGCGTAGGTGCCGCCGTGGCCTTGGCGCACTATATCTGCACCGTCGCCCTGCTGATGGCGATTCGGCATGGAGTGATGGAAACCGCCTCGGATACCCATGACTGGACGGTGATCGCCGCCGCCGGGGTCGGACTGTTGGCCGTTTTCGTTCTAAGTGCTTTCTTTAACTATGTTTACGACTGGATATTCTTCTCAACGGCATCCGTTCTGATGGCGGTTTTCGCTACGATCGCCATCGTGTTTCTAGCCCTGATCGACCGCAACTGGCAGTTCAACCCCGCCGAAAACGGGATCCATTCGCTGGACATCTTTGGCTCGGTGCTCCTGCTGTTTGCGGCCCTGATCATCGTGGCGCTGGCCACGGCGCTCTCATCGCGTTTCAACATGGTGGTTACCCTGTCGGCGTGTATCGGCGTCTTTCTGCTGGGCCTGATCAGCGACTATGCCTTCGGGCGCTTCGCGGATGAACACCTGTGGGCCCGTATCGGACGGTTTGTAGTGCCCAACCTGCAAGTTTTCTGGATCAGCGACGCGATCTACGAGGGTAGTGAAGTATCACTGCAGTACATCGGCATCAGTGGGGCCTATGCTCTGTGCTATACCCTTGGGATACTGGCGCTGGCCATCGCACTATTCCAAAGGCGACAGGTAGGCTGAAATCCTATCCATATTTCCCATCTTTCCCATTTTAACGCTACGAGATGGCCTTGGTGGGTATCAGAGGCTTTTGAGGACCGCGATTTCGTCGCAATTCTGCTGTTTCGGGCAGCGGGCGCAATCGCTCCAGACCTTCATGGGAAGCTTCTCCATGTCTACGGTGTCGAAACCCAGCCGGACGAAGAACTCTTCTTCGAGGGTCAGGGCAAAGACGCGGGGCACACCGAGACAGCGGGCCTGTTCAACCGCTGCGGCGACAAGGGCCTTGCCGATACCCTTGTTGCGGTGGCTGGGATCGACCGCGAGGGACTTGATCTCGGCCAGGTCAGCCCAGACGACTTCCAGCGCACAGCAACCCACCACGGTGGTATCGACTTCGGCCACGAGAAAGGTCTGGAGGTTCTCATAGATGTCGGCCAACGAACGGAACAGCATACGATCCCGCTCGGCGTAAGCGTTAATGAGGGCGTGAACGGCCCGGGCATCGGCGACTTTCGCAGGTCGAATTCGAGTCATGCCCACGAGTATAACCCGCCGGAGCCATTCCACCAATCATATTCCATATTCGCCGTTGTCGCTCGGCACAACTGCACAAAAGCCAAAAAAAACGGTGGCAATGCAACGGCTCAGGGCTACAATAGCGGCGATTTTCCGACCGTAGATCGCTGTCGTAAAACAGGATATGAGATTCATACTGATAGACAAGGTGCTTTCGCTGGAGCCGGGCAATGCCATTGTAACGGCCAAGAGCCTGTCGCTGGCCGAAGAGTATCTGGCGGACCATTTTCCGACGTTTCCGGTGCTTCCGGGCGTGCTGCTGCTGGAAGGGCTGGTCGAAAGCGCATCATGGCTGGTGCGGCTGGCGTCGGATTTCGCCCACAGTATGGTATTGCTGAAACAGGCCGGCAATGTAAAATACAAGAGTTTCCTTGCTCCAGGCTCGCGGATCGAGTATACGGTCACGGCCAAGACACTGGAGGCGGACGCCAGCAGCTTCTCCGGGTACGGCCAGGCGGATGGGGAGCGTATCGTCGAGGCCAGGTTCGCCCTGCGACATTTCAACCTGGCCGACCGTGATCCGGCGATGGCGCGGGTGGACAAGAACGTAATTGAAAGCATGAGGCAGCGATGGCGGCTGCTGAGCAATGATTGAACGCAATCAGGCGCCGCGGAAGGACGGCGGCGCACGTCAGAGTACCTACGGAGGTAACAGATATGGCAATGAGTCGGGACGACGTTTTCAAGGAGGTTCAGGAAGTTCTGGTCGATGCACTGGGCGTTGACGACGATGAGGTAACGCTTGATGCGACTTTGATGGGCGACCTGGGCGCCGAGAGCATCGACTTCCTGGACATCGTGTTCCGGCTGGAGAAGGCCTTCGGGATTAAAATCCCACGCGAGGAACTCTTCCCGGCCGAGAGCATGATGAACAACCCGGAATTCGTCAAGAACGGCAAACTGACCGAACTGGGCTTGCGGGAGCTGCGGGAGAAGGTTCCGCACACGGACATCACGGAGTTTCAGAACGACCCCGATATCAACAAACTGGGCGACTTGTTTACGGTCGGCGCGATTGTAAACTACGTCGATTCGAAGCTGAACGCCGCCTGATGACGGCGTCCACCACTCTTAAGGACCCTATGGCGGCAGGCTTGAGCAAAAACGACCTGCCGCTTTGTTTCATTGCGGCCGGCCATGCGATGGATATGGATAGACAAGTTTGTGGCCTTCGACAGCGGCAAGTGCGCCTCGGCGATCAAGAACGTAACGCTTGCCGAGGAGCATCTGCACGATCACTTTCCGGGTTTTCCGATGATGCCCGAGACGCTGATGATCGAGGCGATGGCCCAGACGGCGGGAATCCTCGTGGGCCAGGCGATGGATTTCAAGGAGAAGGTGATTCTGGCCAAGATTCGCAAGGCGGTCTTCCACGATTTCGTACGGCCGGGCGACACCATCCGGCTGGACGCCCAGATCGAGTCGATTACACAAGAGGCGGCTGGCACGACCGGCCGTATCACCCGCGACGGGCAGCCCATCGCCGAGGTAGACCTGATGTTCAGTCACATCGACCAGAATCTGGCGGGCAAGACGTTTCCCAAGGAGAACTTCGTGTTCACCGGCATGTTTGAGTCGCTGGTTCGGGATATTATCGCCGGCGGCGCCCCGGCCGAATCGGAGCACCGTTGATGGACCGTCGGCGTGTGGTCATCACGGGCCTGGGGGCGGTTACGCCGCTGGGGTTGTCGGCGGGGCGGACCTGGGAGGGCCTGCGCGAGGGACGATGCGGAATCGGCCTCATTCGAGCCTTCGATCCGGTGGGCTTCACATGCAAAATCGCCGGCCAGGTCGGCCAGTACGATATACGCGACTATGTGCCCAAGAGCCACCGCAAGGCGACCAAGCTGATGTCGCGGGATATCGAATTGTCGGTGATCGCCGCGGCCGAAGCCCTGGCGGACGGCGCCGTGGCAACGCGCGGAACCGATCCGGAACGCATCAATATCGACCCGGAGCGGTTCGCCATCAATCTCGGAGCGGGCCTGATCAGTTGCGACCTGGTGGAGTTGGCCCCGGCTGTGGCGGCCGGCGCTCGTGACGGTCGGTTTGACATACGCAAGTGGGGTGCCGACGGTCTTTCTCTGGTGACGCCGCTGTGGCTGCTGAAGTACCTGCCCAACATGCTGGCCTGCCATATCGGCATCATCCACGACATACAGGGGCCCAGCAACACGGTCACCTGCGCCGAGGCCTCCGGGCATATCGCCATCGCCGAAGCGGCGGCGATCATCGAGCGGGGCGACAGCGATATCGCCCTGTGCGGAGGGGTCGAGGCGAAGGTCAACCCCGTGGTGATGATCCGCCAGTGCCTGGTCGGCCGCGCCACAAGCCGGGGCAACGACAACCCAGAATCGGCCTGTCGTCCGTTCGACGCCGCGGCCACCGGCGCGGCCTTCGGCGAAGCGGCCGCCATGGTGTTGATTGAGGGATTGGATCACGCCGAAGGCCGCGGGGCCAGAATATACGCCGAAATTCTCGGCTCGGGCCAGAGTACCAACCTTAACCCGGTATACGAGCACCTGGAGCCCGACGGCGCGGGGGTCCGTATCGCCATCGAGAAGGCCCTGGCCGACGCCGGGATCGGGCCGGATGATCTGGACCTGGTGATTCCGCACGGCACCGGAATCCCGCAGGATGACCTCGCCGAGGCGCGGGGCATCGAGGCCGTCCTGGGGGCATCCACATCGCAAGTGCCCGTCTGGCCCACCAAGAGCATGGTGAGCAACACCGGCGCCGCGGCCGGGGCGGTGGATGTCGTCGCGGCGGCGCGGGTGGTTACCGATGGCGTCATCCCGGCGGCGAGAAACTACGAACGTCCGATCGAGGGATGCCGGTTGAACATCGTGCGAGAACCCATTGAGACGAAGGTGCGGCACGTGCTGTGCTGCAGCTACACCTACGGAGGCCAGACCGCCGCCGTGGTGCTCAGGAATACCAACCCGTAACCGTGTAAAGTAATGACCGCACGCCAGTACAAACATCGCGTTGTGATTACCGGGATGGGGATCGTCTGTCCGCTGTCGCACGATGTGCAGGGGCTCTGGGAGGCCCTGATGGCCGGCAAGAGCGGGGCCAACTACAATACGATTTTCGACGCCTCGACCTTCCCCACGACATTCGACGCCGAGGTCAAGGACTACGATGTCAGCGCCCGCACCTCGCATCCCGAGTTTCACGCCCAGGGCAACCGCGGCTCCACGTTCGTGGTGGGTGCGGCCGCCGAGGCGTGCCGACAAGCGGGCATCGATGTCGAGACGGACCATCCAACCGATGGCATCGACCGGACCCGTATGGGCATCTATCTCGGCGCCGGCGAGGGATCCGTGGACAACGATGTGTTTATGGCGGCCATCGTAAAGGCATGGGACAACGAGCGACACCAAATGGACTGGGGCAAGTGGGCCCAGGTGGCGTTCGACGGCATGAGCCCTGTGCGGGAGCTGGAGCAGGAGCCCAACATGCCGGCCGGGCATCTGGCCGTGCTGACCGGGGCCCGCGGCCCGACGCGAAGTTGTCTGACGGCATGTGCGGCCAGCACGCAAGCCGTGGGTGAGGCGACCATGATGATCCGCCGGGGTGATGCGGATGTGATGCTCGCCGGCGGGGCCCACTCGATGATCCATCCGCTCGGCGTGATGGGGTTCAACCGCCTGACCGCCCTGTCGACACGCAATGACAGTCCGCAAACGGCGTCACGGCCGTTCAGCGCCGGCCGAGACGGGTTCGTATTGGGCGAGGGCGCGGCCATTGTGATCCTTGAATCGCTGGAGTCGGCCAGGAAACGCGGGGCGCCGGTCCTGGCGGAGGTCATCGGCTACGGCAGCAGCGCCGATGCCTTTCGAGTGACGGATATGCACGAGGAGGGGCGTGGCGGGGCACAGGCCATCATCGCGGCCCTGCGGGACGCCGGGATCAGCTATCAAGACGTGGACTACATCAATACACACGGCACCAGCACCAGCGAGAACGACTCCGTCGAGACCAAGGCAATCAAGGCGGTCTTCAAGGACAAGGCCAAGAGCATTCCCGCCAGCAGCGTCAAGAGTATGCTCGGCCACCTGATCGGGGCGGCCGGGGCGGCGGAGTTGATTACCTGCGTCCTGGCGATCCGCGAGGCAGTGGTGCCGCCGACGGCCAACCTGCATGATCCCGACCCGGAGCTGGACCTGGACTATGTGCCCAACGAGCCGCGGAAGATGGAAGTGAATGTGGCGCTGAACGAGTCGTTTGGCTTCGGCGGGCAGAATAACGTAGTAATCATACGCAAATACAGGGGCGATTGACAGCCGAGCCCGGTGTCGGGAGCCTGTGTTATGATCGATATCAAGGAAATACGCGACAACCCCCAGCGTTTCAAGAAAGCCGCGACCGACAAACGTATCGCCGCGGACATCGACGCCCTCATGGACGTCGACGGCAGACTGCGCGATGCCCGCCAGAAGCTGCAGGATATCGCCACCGACAAGAACCGCCTCGGCAAGTCCATCCCAACGCTGACCGGCCAGGACAGACAGGCCGCGCTGGCGCAACTGGCGCAGCTCAAACAGGATGAGGCGGCGTACCAGGAGCAGGTCAAGCAGCTTCAACCGCGGTTCGATGCCCTGATGCTGGAGGTGGCCCAGCCTGCCGACAACGACGTGCCGCTGGGCAAGGACGACAGCGAGAATGTCGAACTTCGCCGGCACGGGGAGGCCCCGCAATTCGATTTTGAGCTGAAGGACCACCTGACGCTGGGCCTGTCGCTGGGGATCGTGGATGTGGAGCGCGGCGTCAAGCTGGCCGGAGCCCGCAACTACTTCCTCAGGGGCGACGGGGCCCTGCTGCACTGGGCGATCCTGCGGTACGCGATGGATTTCATGGTCTCCCGCGGCTATACGCCGATGTCCGTGCCACTGTTGATGAAAGACGAGGCGATGCGGGGAACCGGCTATTACCCGGGGTCCGAAGAGCAGACCTATCGCATGGAGAAGGACGAGCTGAACCTGGCGGGCACGGCCGAGGTGCCGCTGACGGCCTATCGCATGGGCGAGATCCTCGATGGGTCGGACCTGCCGCTCAAATACGTGGCTCTGTCGAGCTGTTTTCGCCGCGAGGCCGGCGCCGCGGGCAAGGACACCTACGGGCTGTACCGGATTCACCAATTCGAGAAGGTCGAGCAGGTCGTGATCGGGCCCAACGACGCCGAGCAGAGCCGGCGCTTCCATGACGAGATCCTGGGCAACGCCGAGGCCGTGATGCAGGCCCTGGAACTGCCGTATCGCGTGGTCTGCGTCTGCACGGGCGACCTCGGACGGGGGCAGGCGAAGAAATACGACATCGAGGCCTGGATGCCGTCGCGCGGGGGCTACTGCGAGACGCACAGCGCCAGCAAGTTCTTCGAGTTCCAGGCGCGGCGGATGAATCTCCGCTACAAGGACCCGGCAACCAAACGCAACTTCTTCTGTCATACCCTCAACAACACGGTCATCGCCAGCCCGCGGATCCTCATCCCGGTGCTGGAGCTTTATCAGAACGCCGACGGCTCGGTGACAGTCCCGCGGGTCCTGCACCCCTACATGGGCGGCAAGGAACGGATCACCGGCTGATGAGTGGGGAGCACGGCTATGTCGATGTTTCTGTTGTTTCTCATCCTATTGGCATGGCACCATGGATTTGCCGGCGAAGTCATTCTTCAAGATGATTTTGAGGGTGACCTTCTCGATTCCTGGCAGGTTGCAGGGGGGCAGTGGCTGGTTCGAGAGGGCCGTTGCACGGCAGAAGGCCCGTTCTCGCTTCTGGTGTATCCACAAGAAAGCCGGCGCGACTTGGAGGCCGCTGCTGATGTTGCGTATTCTCACAATGAATCCCATGCGGCGGCGGGGCTCGTCTTTCGCTATGACATGAAGGATTCCACCGGTTACGCCGTCTGTTTACGAGAGATTGAGAGGGGAACACACCCCCGTTTTGGACCCTGGGAACGGCCCGTCCTGCAACTGTTCCGGATGGATGGCGATGGCTTGAAACTCCTCCAGGAATCCAAGGTCATGGACTGCCGATCCGGGCTGCTTCGCCGACTCAGGGTCATCTGTTACGGCCCCGACATCTGGGTGTTTTACCAGGACATGTCCGAACCTGTCCTGAAAGAGTATGACCCGCAATACGTCAGGGCAGGCCTGTTTGGATTGTGGAAAGACCATCGGGGAATCGGGCTGTTTGACAACGTCGTGGTTTCCACCGTAGATTCCGTGCCCGCTTCGCCCCTGCGTACGGACTGGTCGTGGGTGCGGGGCGCCGTGTATGTCCGATCCAACGCCGTCAATTCGGTCCAGATGTGGCATGATTACTGGGACCACACCGACGTCCTGGATCGAGAGTTTTTCTACGCCTCCTGTTATGGATTCAATATGGTCCAGGTCTATTTGCACTGGATTATCTGGGATCGTCATAACGAAGAATACCTGCGTCGAATCGACGATTTGCTGACAAGGGTCTCAACGTACGGCCTGAAGGCCAATCTGATATTCTGGGACGATTGCGGACATGTCGAACCGAATCTTGTATTTGCCGACCCCGTGCCCGGTCGCCACAACTCGCAGATGATGCCGAATCCTTCGCATCGCATCAGGGACAGTGAGTTTGCAATGGCCGGGCATAAGGAGCGGTTCAGGGACTACGTCGTGAATGTGACACAACGCTTCCGAGACGATGATCGGATTGCATTCTGGCAGCTTTACAATGAAGGTATGGGAGCCAGAGAAACGTACCGTATCAGCCGGACCGATGCCAATCTGAACCGGCTTCTCGGCTGGACGCGGGAGTGGGTCAAGGCAACGGGGACGCCCATACCGGTCACGGCCACAGGGGGAGGATTCTACGGACCCCAATACTCTGATTTCTACACCTACCATTCCTATGGCAACGGTACAGACCCTCTTCCGAATACGGATGGCGGTTCCGAACATCTATGCACGGAAACACTCAACAGGCCCCATACGAGTCTTGTGGATTGCCTGCGGGAGTTTGGAGGAAAACAAAATGGCTTTGTCGTTTGGGAACTGATGGTCGGCCGGGACAACTGCCGTTATCCCTGGGGGCATCCCGACGGATTCAAGGAGCCGGTCAGCCCGTTTCACGGAGTCGTGTATCCAGACGGGCATCCCTGGGATATGAGAGAAATCCAGGCCATGCTGGGCGAAAAAGCCTTTGCCGCTCTCCAGGAGAGAATGTTTCAGGTGGAGTACTTTGAGGGCCGGTTCCACAAAAGGAAAAAGGCCTCCATTACGCCGCTGATCGATTTCGATCTGGGCGATGAGCACGGATATGGCTCCCCGGACGCCTCGGCGGGCATCGCAAAGGACCATTTCTCCATCCGGTGGACAGGTAAACGAACTGTGCCGACCACAGGGGTCTATACGTTCTATGCCGACTGTGACGGGGTCCTGGGGCTATGGATGGATCAAGCACCGGTGATTCAGAAAGACCATCCGCGGCGAGAAGAAGTACAGGGTGACATTGAACTGATTCGCGATCGGCCCTACTCGATCCGTATCGAATACTACCATCCGAAGGGTGATGCAAGTAACCACATCTCGTGGAGCGGCCCGGGCGCCTCCAAACGGCGATTGCGACTGGACGATTGACCGTTCGGCCGTATCCCCCGTATGCGCACGGGAGTCAGGGCTATGAGACGGCTTGCCTCGCGTGGTGGAACCAGGCCGGGTAGATCGTTCGCCGCCCGTCCAGCGCACCGTCACGGCCGCATTGCCAAGAGCCGGCTAATACGCCGTTTCTGTCCAATGTTTGCCTTGAGGTGACCGCGTCGCGGGTGTATTCTGTGCGCCCGTGGACGACATCAGGAAAAGACTTGAGCAGATTGATCGCGAACTGGCGGGGCCAGACGTCGGCGGGCGGCTGGCCGGGTCCTCGCCGCTGGTCCTGCCGGCGGTCGGCCTGATCGCGGGGATTATCCTGGCGAAGCGAACCAGCGTGCCGTTGTGGGTGTGGCTGGGGGTCTGTGGGGCGGCGGCCGTCGCGGCGGGGGCGGTATTCATCGCGCAGAGACGTTCGCCGCGGCCGCTGATTCTGGCGTGCATCGCCGGCATTGGATTCGCGGGCCTGGGGGCCGTGCGGCACTTGAGCCACCAGCAGCCGCCGGGCACTGACATCAGCCGTCTGGTCGGCGACAGGCCCATGCCGGTCAGCATCCGGGGGCTGGTGATTACCGAGCCGCGGATCAATCGCTATCCGAACTGGGCGTTTTCGAGGTTCAAGCCGACCAGCCCGCCGGCAAGCTGCTATCTGGCCGTAACGGAGATCGAGGGCCGCGACGGCTGGGCGAGCGTTGCGGGGGTGGTCCGGGTGCAGATGTCTCAGGCGGCCCTGGATGTCCGGGCGGGCGACCGCATACAGACGTACTGCATCCTGGGGCGGTTCTCGCCGCCGGGCAATCCGGGCCAGTTCGATACGGCGGCGTATATGGCGCGCCGCGGTGTATATGTCGCGGCAAGCATCGACTCGGCCGACGGCATCGAGA
>DSDB01000260.1 GCA_011057845.1 Phycisphaerales bacterium
GCATACGTGATCATGACCCCGTAGGCCAGAGACAGCGAGAAGAACACCTGGCCGAATGCGTATCGCCATGTGTTGGGTTTGGCCAGCTCGCTCCAGACGGGGTCGAGGTAGTAGATCAACCCCTGCATACTGCCCTCCAGGGTCATGCCCCGAACCGCCAGCACCGCCAGCATCAGCCAGGGCAGGGGGACCGTGAGCCAGACGATCCTGCCGACGAGTTTGACGCCGCGGCAGATGCACAGATACATGATGACCCAGGTGAACGCCAGCGGCCAGACGAGGTTCATGCGGATCGGGCCCAGGGCCGGGCCCGGCTGCATTCCCAGATACTTGACGAAGAAGAAGTCCTTGGCGTTCTGTACGCCCTCAATCCCCTGGCCGGCCCAGGGCAGCTTGCCGCCGGTCAGAATCCCCACAACGCTGTACCACAGGAAGCTGAAGCAGTAGGCCAGAATCACGGGGTAGTACGTAATAATCACGAACGCCAGGATGATGCCCCACCAGCCGGCCACTTCAAAGCGTCCGTGGGCCCGCTTGAAGGCATCCGGGGCCGCCCGCTGCGTGAAATGGCCGACGCTGAACTCCAGGATCATCAGCGGCAGGCCCACCAGGAACAGCGCGACGATATAGGGAATCAGGAACGCCCCGCCTCCGTTGCTGTAGAGCTTGTAGGGGAATCCCCAGAGATTGCCCAGCCCCACAGCCGACCCGATCGCCGCCAGCACGAATGCCCCGCGGCTGCCCCAGGTCTCACGTTGCTCTTCCAGAAGCTGGGCCATTACGCATCGGGTACTGCTTTGGCGGACGCCGCGGCATGGTTCTTGCGCTGGCGGGCCTTCATCGCCTCATGCTCAATACCGAGCAGATCGAGGGCGTCGCGCTCCACCACGTTGCGGATCGTCGCGCGAGGAACCGCCGGCAGACTGGTGTCGGCCAGCAGCATATTGAACCCGAGCAGCGTTTCCATGCACTCCCAGGCCCGCCCGAATGGGAAGCCGCTGCCGAACAGTAGTTTGTGCATTACCCCTCGCTCATGGGCGGCGACGACGGTGTTGTACGTGTGCCACACGCTGCCCGGGCGAATCGTCAGGTCCGCGTAGACATGCTCGTGTTTGCCCACCATCGTCAGGGTCTGCTCCACGAATGGCACGCCCATGGATCCGATGATGATCCGAAGCTCCGGAAACGTCCGCGCGACCTCGTCGAGCAGATACGGCTGGGCGTACTCCAGCACGGCGGTTGGTTGCAGGAATCCCTCCTCATTGTGGAAGTACACCGGCAGCTTCAGTTCCACCGCCGACTCATAGAGCTGCATGGCCCGGCTGTGCGTCGGGTGGCAGCCCGTCTCGCAGCAGTACAGGACGATGCCCTGGAGGTCCAACTTGGTCGTCTGGCTCCGCAGCCCCTTGACGTTGACTTTGTCCACGCGCGGATCCATCACCGCAAAGCCCACCAGCCGGTCTTGATGGTGGCGAACCAGCTCGGATAGTTCCCGGTTGACATCGTCGCTGAGGCCCTCCGGCATGGCATGGACGATGGATCCATCCACCGCGCGGGAGGACTCCAGATGCTCAAAGACATCGGCTTGCCCCGTGGACAGACGTATATGCGTATGACAATCAACAATCATTTCGAGCACCCACTAAAAGAACAAGAGCCGCTAACTTCAGCGGCCGCGATAACTTGCGGGATTCTACCGCCGGGGCGAGACCTCGTCAAGACCCATAACCGGCAACCGCCGCTGTTGTTATCGGCGCGCAAGGGCCGATTTCTTGCTCAAATCCACCGGTCGCCGGCGAAACTCGTTTCGTGTTTGCCGGTTGGGGCCAAGGGCTATAGAATCGCACGGAGCACCGACTTATGGGCGTTGATCGCGGGTGGTTGGCGGCGTGATTCCGACCGCCTGGCGACAGGCGGCTGAACCGGAGATAAGCGTATGAACGAGCAACTGAGTATGCCGAGGATCATCGCAGCGACCCTCTTGACCAGTGGGGTGCTGTGGGCGGTGAGTCCACAAGACGGGCAGTTCCGTATGCGCGATGCGTGGATTGGGGGCTTGGTGGCGAAATCGCCGGCGTCGGCCGGGCCGCATCTGGAAATAGCGTATGAGGATGTTTCCGATGGGGTCTCGCGCGGGCGCTCGTGGCGGGGCACGGCGTTTCAACTGGGCGATAAGACCTACAGCCACGGGCTGGCGTTCAACTCCAACAAGCACCTGCGGGTGGTTCTGAGTGAGGCGGGCGAGCGGTTCATCGCGGATGTGGGGCTGGAGAACAACGACGATACACGCCGGGGCACGGCCGCGGGCCACGGTTCCGTCAGTTTTCACGTCATGGTTGCCGATAAGGAGGTTTTCGCTTGCCCGGTTCGACGGCTCGCCGATGGTCCGCTGGCTATAGACGTGCCCTTGCATGGGGCCGGGGAGTTTGAGATCCGTGTTGGCGATGGGGGCGACGGCCGGGCCTACGATCAGGCCCTCTGGGGCGAGGCTCGTATTCAACTATGCAGTGGTAAGATATTGCGGTTGCAGGACTTACCGCTGGTCGGGGCAGGGTCGGCGCCGCTGTCGGCCGCCAATCCGCCATTCTCATTCACCTACGACGCCAAGCCCTCGGCGGACCTGCTGGGCGCCTGGCGATTCAGTCGCGACGCCCGCGACCTCGACGCCCAGCGAATCGAACAGACGCTGATCTGGGTGGATCCGGCGACGGCCTTGCAGATTCGCTGTGTACTGATCGAGTACAAGGACTTCCCAACCGTTGAGTGGACGCTGTATTTCAAGAACAGCGGGGACGCCAACACGCCGATCATCGAAGGCATCCAGGCGCTGGATATTCGCCTGGAGCGTGCGGAAGGGGAGTTCATGCTGCATCACAACGTCGGTTCGCCGGCCAACGGCAACGACTATGGCCCGCTACAGACACTGCTGGGGCCGAACGCCACCAAGCGTCTGGGCGGGGCGGGCGGTCGACCAACGAATACGGATTGGTCATATTTCAATTTGGAATGGTCCGGCAGGGGGCTGATTGTCGCGGTTGGCTGGCCGGGGCAATGGGCGGCCGAGTTCAAGCGGGACGCCGGGCGGGGCCTGCACCTGCGTGCGGGGCAGGAACTGACGCGGTTGCGGCTGCGGCCGGGCGAGGAGATACGCGGCCCGCTGATTGTGACGCAGTTCTATGAGGGCTTGCCGCTGGTCGCGCAGAACATCTGGCGGCGGTGGATGATGGCCCATTCCATGCCCAAACCGGGCGGCAGGCTGCCGAAACCCCAACTGCTGGCCGCCAGTTCCCGGCAGTACAACGAGATGATTGACGCCAACGAGGCCAATCAGATTATGTTCATCGACCGCTACGTGGAGGAGAAGCTCGGTCTGGACTACTGGTGGATGGACGCGGGCTGGTACGTTCATCACGGGGGCGGCTGGCCTCGTGTCGGCACGTGGCAGGTGGATGCCGCCCGTTTTCCCAGGGGTCTGCGGGCCGTGAGCGACCATGCCCACGGCAAGGGGCTCAAGACGCTGTTGTGGTTTGAGCCGGAGCGGGTCACGGCCGGGACCTGGCTGGCGGAGAACCATCCGCAGTGGGTATTCGGCGGGGCTTCGGGGGGGCTGCTCAATCTGGGTAACGATGATGCGCGGCGGTGGCTCACCGAGCATGTCGATACGCTGCTGACCGAGCAGGGGATCGATCTGTATCGGCAGGATTTCAACATGGACCCGCTGGCCTATTGGCGCCGGGCCGATGCGGCGGATCGTCAGGGGATAAGCGAGATTCGGCACGTGACCGGCTATCTGGCGTATTGGGACGAGCTTCGACGGCGGCATCCCGACATGCTGATTGACTCATGCGCCAGCGGCGGGCGGCGCAACGATGTCGAGACCATGCGGCGGGCGGCGCCGCTGTGGCGCAGCGACTACGCCTATGAGGCCATCGGGCATCAGTGCATGATGTACGGGCTGTCGGCGTGGCTGCCGTATCATGGGACCGGGACGGTGTTTGCGGGCAATGCTCCGTATTACGGCAGCGGGCCGACGCCTGTGGAGCCGTATGCCTTCTGGAGCAATGCCTGCCAGAGCACGGGCATGGGCATCGACGTTCGGGTCAAGGAACTCGACTATGCCGCCATGCGCCGCCTTATCGGGCAGTGGCGGCGGGTCGCGGCCAACTACTATGGCGATTTCTACCCGCTGACGGCATGGAGCCGCGACGACACGGTCTGGATGGCGTGGCAGTTCGACCGTCCGGAGGCCGGGTGCGGCATGGTGCAGGTCTTTCGGCGGCATAACAGCATCTACGAATCCGCGCGACTGCGGCTGTTCGGTCTCGATGCCGAGGCCGAGTACACCTTCAGCGACATCGACAGCGGGGCGTCGGGGTCGCACAAGGGCCAGGTTCTGCTGGACGAGGGATTGACCGTCACCATTGGCGCCAAGCCCGGGGTCGTGACGCTGGTTTATGAACGCAAGCAGTAGCCGTGGGTCGGTTGGCCGGGGCCGTCCTGGGGTTCAAGGGCAAATGTTTGAAGTCGAATCCGGATTTGGAAAGGGCAAGACCATGGCGATTACGCTGACGTGGCTGGGTCATGCGTCGTTCAGGATTGTGGCGGGCGAGACGGTTATCTACATTGATCCGTGGAAGCTCAAATCGCCCGCCAGGGATGCCGATTTCATCCTGGTGAGCCATTCCCATTTTGACCACTACTCGGCGCCGGATATCAAGGCGATCTCCAAGGCCGGTACGCAAGTCATTGGCTCGGCGGATGTGATCAAGCCGTATGGGGGCGGGAAGGTCATAACGCCGGGCCAGACGTTGGACCTTGGGCGACTGACGCTGACCGGCGTGCCGGCCTATAATCCCGCGAAGCCCTTCCATCCGCAGGCGAACCACTGGCTGGGATTTGTCATCGCCATCGACGGCAAGCGGATCTACTACGCGGGCGATACCGACGCCACCGCGGAAATGAAGGCGTTGGAGGATATCGAGCTGGCGCTGCTGCCGGTTGGCGGGACCTATACGATGAACGCCGCCGAGGCGGCCGAGGCGGTGAACACGTTCAAGCCCGCCCGCGCCGTGCCGTACCACTGGGGGGACATCGTCGGCGACGAAGCCGACGCTAAGAAGTTCGCCCAACTGAGCCGCGCGCCGACGACGATACTGGCGCCGGGCCAGTCGCTGACCCTTGCATCTCCTTGAGTTGGCGACAAGGCCTTGACAGGCGGCAGGCGGTCTGTGCCTTTGCCAATGACTTGCCCGACCATCGAAAGGCCGGCGTTCTGTTTGTAGGAGCGGACGGTAAAGGCACCCCATCCGGGTTGTGTATTACCGACGAACTGCTCCGGACACTGGCTGATATCAGAGGCGACGGGAACGTCCTGCCTCCGCCTTCGGTTGTCGTTGAGAAACGCAAACTCATGGGTGCTGAGATGGCGGTGGTGACCGTGCAGCCTTCCGATGCGCCTCCGGTTCGATACAAGGGGAGGATCTGGGTTCGCGTCGGACCGAGGAGGGGTGTGGCCACGCCGCAGGATGAGAGGATCCTCAACGAGAAGCGCCGTTATCGGGATATTCCGTTCGATGTTCGGCCGCTGCTTTCATGCACTTTGTCGGCACTCAGTCGCCTGCTGTTCGAGCAGGAATACCTGCCCAATGCCTTTGCTCCCGACGTGATAGAGGCCAACGCGCGATCGTACGAACAAAAACTGGCGTCTTGTCGAATGGTGGCCGCCGTCGATGATCCCAAACCCACGATTCTGGGGGTTCTCGTGCTTGGCGTATCGCCGCGGGATTGGGTTCCGGGGGCCTACGTGCAGTTCATCCGGTTCGCCGGAACCGCGGTAACCGATCCGATCCTTGACGAAGCGGCGATCTATGGGGCCCTGGGCGAAGTGCTGCGGCGGATTGACGAGAAGGTCGATTCGCACAATCGCAGCCAGGTTGACATTCGGTCGTCCGACCGGGAGGTCCGGACGGCCCAGTATCCGCGCGTGGCGATTCAACAGTTGATCCGCAACGCCGTCATGCACCGCGCCTATGAGAATACGAACGCTCCGGTCCGTGTCTATTGGTTCGACGATCGTATCGACATCAGCAATCCCGGGGGGCCGTTCGGGGTGGTCACACGAGAGAATTTCGGCAAACCGGGCATCACGGATTATCGCAATCCGAATCTGGCGGATGCCATGAAGGTCCTGGGATTCGTCCAGAGATTCGGCATCGGGATACAGACCGCGAGGGCGGAGCTTCTGAGAAACGGCAATCCTGAACTTGAATACACCGTGGAACCCACGCATGTGTTGGCCACGGTCAGGAGGCGCCCATGAGCGCTGCGCAGTCTCATCCCGATGGCGCAGGAAGCAAGAAAACCCATCTTCAGGCTTACGCCCGCCGACGGAGCGATCGGCGGTCATGCACAGGCGGTTGCGGAAGCTCGCAACGATTTCGAGTCTCTTGCCAGGAAACTCCGAGAGAGGATGGAAGCACTGGAGACAAAATAGTGTGGATGCAATTGCGATCAGCGGTCAGGGAGCGCCCGCAGGGACCGTTGTTCTGGCTGAGCCTGCCACGGGATCGCCGGCGAGTTGGTTGAGGTAGTTCTCGACGTGGGTGTATCCATTGGCGGCGAGACCGGCGGCGTCGGCGGGGTCGGCGGGGTCGAGGCCGTGGGCCCTTTCCCAGGCATCCGGCATGCCGTCGTGATCGGAGTCGTCCGGAGGCGCGGGGGCGCCGGAGGCCAGATCCGGCCAGGGGCCGGTGGTATTGACGCGGTAAGTCCCGGTTTTGTCGCGCACGCTCTTGACGATACGCAGGTCAATCGCATCGCGTGAAGGCCGGGAGGCGCCGACGGTGGCCAGCACATTATCCAACAGTTGCGAAACGGGCTCCGCGACAATGGGGGGCGCTGCAAAAGGCTCCGCGGCCGCGTACTGCGCCTGATCGACCCGATGGGTGCTTCCATCGCCCTTGAACTCGTAATAATCCCACGTGTTGACGCCGTGTCCGATCCAGTCGTTCTCGCATCCGGTCGGGCAGCGGGGTCCCCAGTTGCCGGACAGATACAGCTTCGTTCCCCCGTCTTCCGCGGGCGAGCCGTCGATGCGGACGGGACCGCCGTTGCCGACGTTCAGATAAGGATATCCACTTTCCGGACCGGCGATCCAGAGATTGCCGACGACATTGCCGAAGGCGGAGCTGTTAAGGGCGAACTGGCCGAAGACCGAGGCGTTGTTTCCGTTCCAGTTGTAGATGACGTTGCTGCGGAAGTCGAAGACCTTCGCGTGCTGCATCAGGGGAGTCCTCGATCCCAGATTCGCGTAGAGGTTGTGGTGCAGTGAGATGTTCTTCGGGGCGCGGTTGCCGCCGATGTGGCTGCCCATATCGGCCTCGGCGATGATGTTCCACTGGAACGTGGCTCGATCGAGATAAGAGCCGTACCAGTCCAACTGCGTGTCGGAGCCCCAGCAGACCGAACAGTGGTCGAAGATGACGTCGTGGACGCCGGGCTCGGCCGTTCCGTAGCACAGAAGGTTGTTGCCGGCGTCGTGTTTCATGTTGCCGCCCATGCGGACCCGCAGGTGGCGGACAATGATGTCGTGTGCTCCGTTGACGAACCAGACGCCCCAGTCGCCGTCGGGCCGGCCGGTCCCTTTGATCTGCACGCCGCCGGGTGAGGTCTGGCCGGCCACGGTCAGGTACGGATGGCTGACGCGGATGGCGCTGCGCAGGGTAATCGTACCGCTGACGCGAAAGACGCATATACGCGGCCCCTCGGCCTCCAGGGCGCTGCGCAGACTCCCATCGCCCGAATCGTTGAGATTGGTGACCTCGATGATGCGGCCGCCGCGGCCGCCCACCGCGTTGGCGCCAAAGCCCTCGGCGGTGGGAAAGGCCTTGATCGTCTGGGACGCGGCATGCGATCCCGTTGGCAAGAGCCAAACGGCTGTGATAAGGACAGAACAAACGCGACGCGCCATTGCCAATAACCTCCACGACTTGCCTATTCCTGGATCACGGCCCATCCGTTTCGGCGGTTTGGGGCACCGTGGACCACAGTGCCTCTCGTGCCATCTGTTCAGCGACCGCCCGGCCGGGACGACCGGGCACCTGCCGCCATTACACCGGAGACCGGCGTGGGATGTCAAGCCTCTTTGCCTGGCAACGACCGGCTCACAGGTTATAATGCCCTGACGCTTCCGGCTGATACAACACATCGGCTATGCGGATACGTCTGCAGATGGTGTCTCCGGCCTTGCGGCCCAATACAGAGAGGCCGATAGGACTCAGAATGGACACATCCGATTCCTCAAAACCGCGTTCGAACCTCTTCATGGCCGTCGCAGGAAAAACTAGCGTGAACACCAATATCTCCAGACTGGTAGTGTCCTGGAGTCGGATCCTGGAATTCATGGTGACGCAGCCCGGGTCAACCTCCTCGGAGCGGACGCGTTCCGCCTCCTGGAGAAGGGACCGCAGCTTCTCAAGCCATGCGTACAGACCGCTTTCAGGATGATGTGCGGCGGCTATCAGCATCTGGAGGCGTTGGGCGTCAAAATCTGTAACCGTTCTCTTGTCTGTCTTGAACACAGAACCTCCTCATACTGTCGAACCCGACCGTTTAGCGATTATCGATGCGTTGAAACATGACCTGGCCGACGTCGGTAAGGTGCGAGACCACCGCGTAGACTCCGTCCCCCTTCGCCTCCAGGTACAGATTCCGGGTAGACGGCGAGTACTTCCTGAACTCCTGCAGCACGGCCTGCTTCGCCTTGCTCAGAGATGCCGCCACAAGGGTGAACCGCATGGTTCTCCGGACGTCGAACATTTCCATCTCAATGTGCCATTCGACCATGATCGAATTCTCCTTGTTCCTGGTCATGCGAACAACGACCGTGGGCTTCCGGCTGATACAACATCTGCATGATCTTCATTCTTCTCACGCCGCCCGGGACTTCCCAAGCCACCGTATCACCCACTCGGTAGCCCAACAGTCCGGTGCCGACGGGGGCCAGAACAGAGATCTTGCCCTCGTCGACGTTGGCGTCACGGGGAAACACAATTTGCCAGCGGAAGTGCTCATGCGTCACCATGTCTTTCACCAAGATACGGCTGTTCATGGTGACAACATCATCATCGATCCTCCGGGGCGAAACGACGCGCGCCCGCTCCATTTCCTTCTTCAATTCGGCCACGGCACGGGGGCTCTCCGCACCGTCCTTTTCCAGCGTGTCCAGCCACTCGCTGAGTCTCTCAAAGTCACATTCCGTGATGTAAACATGTTTCTTGTTCGGCATAACAACACCTCACACAATCGAATGATCATCGACACACAAACGGGCCAGCCAGGCAACGCGAGGATGTCCTCTTGCCTCATGCCGGCGAATTCCAGGTCTGTCGGGCGTCTTAGACCCCGGCATGCCTATTCGTATATCCGATTCACCCTTTCATAAGAGCGCCGATGGTCTTGCATGGTCGGGCATAAGACTCGGCGACATCATGGTGTGCGAATCCCCCGAAACGGCGCAATAAAAGGGGCCAGCGGTCAACGCTGGCCCCTTGTGTTCGTCACGGAGTCAGTCTGTTACCGCCGCGGAATCCTCCTGTTCGGATACGTGCCGGAATCGGAGACGAGGTCTCTGGGCTTGTGCAACGAGAACGGACAGACAATGGGCCTTGCGATCGATGCAATGCGGAGGCGCAAACGCCGCATGTCCAGGCAATTCACCCGGAAGAGACATACCCCTTGTCTTGTATGCGTCAGAAACATTGCTATTCTCATCGCGAACACGCGGTCCTGCACGGACTTCCAAGGCTCACAGCACAGCCCCGCCCCAAGCACCCGATGCATTGCCAAGCATGACTGGGCAGGTGCGACCGGAAGCCACACTTACATTATTATACCACGTCGGCCGCTGCTGTCAAGGCCCTTGTGGCGGCGATACGGGCCACGGCATATCCCCGGCGTGAGTCCGCCGGGCCGCAGCGAGAACGCACCGCCTTTACAACGGCCTCACATCTCTTTGGTGATGCCCGGTTGCGGCGGGGGGTAGATGCCGTCGGGGCCGGCCTTGGTGGGCGGTTCGGTCTCGAAAGAGAGGTTGTCGATGTCGGCGACGAACTGGAATTGGGAGGCCATCATCTGGTCCCAGGTGATGATCTGGCCGGTGTGGGCGGCGGCGCGGCCCATCAGGGCGGCGATTTCGGCCTCGCCGGCGCGGCGGGCCTCGTTGTGCGGGCGGTCGTGGCGGATGGCGTCCAACAGCAATTGCCACTCGACCTGATAGGGGTTCGGGTCGGGCTGTTTGAATTCCCAGACGATATTATCGGGCGTCATGTTGTGATTGCGGTAGATCCTGGGTTTGGGCCCAGCCAGTGAGGCCATGATGACGGCCGAGCCTTTGGACCCGTGGGCATAGTCTGAATACGTCTCCCAGCAGTTGTTCATGTGCCGCGAGAACGCGAAGAGCTTCGTCCCATCGGCGAAGGTGTACTCCACGGCGTAGTGGTCGAACTGGCTGCCCGCGGACTCGAAGCACCGCCCGCCCATGGCCTGGGCGCTTACCGGCCAGGCGCCCTTGGTCCAGCAGGCGACGTCCACGTTGTGGCAGTGCCAGTCGATGAAGAAGCCCGACGAGACCCACGTGAAGCTGTTGGGATAGCGCAACTGGAATTCGATCTCGTTGGCGCCCTGCGGCAGCTTGGGGCAGACGACCGGGCCGTGGACGCGGTATATGCGCAAGGTGTGCACGTCGCCGATGGCGCCGTCGTGGATGCGCCGGATCACTTCCTGGCGGGCCTGTGAGTGGCGCCACATGAAGCCGACGCCAACCTTGAGGTTCTTCTTCTCGGAGGCCTCGGCGGCGGCGAGCAGCCGGCGGACCGACGGGGCATCGACGCCGAAGGATTTCTCCATGAATATGTTGACGCCCTTGTTGACGGCGTACTCGAAATGCAGGGGGCGAAACGCCGCGTGGGTGGCCAGCAGGACGACATCACCCGGCCGCAGGCAGTCGATGGCCTTCTTGTAGCCGTCGAACCCGACGAATTGGCGTTCTTTCGGCACGTCCAGCCTGTCGGCATGGGCTTCTTTGAGGGCCGCCAGGCTCTGGGTCAGGCGGTCTTCGAAGACATCGGCCATCGCCACGAGCTTGACGGGCCCGCCTGTCGTGCTGAAGGCATCAACCACGGCCCCGGTTCCGCGTCCGCCGCAGCCGACCAGCGCCAGGCGAATCGTGGAATCCCCGCCCGCGTACAGACGACTCGACAACTCTGCCGCCAGGCCCGAGCCCACAGCCAATCCTCCGACACCCCGCAGGAACCCGCGGCGATCCATTTGGCTACTGATGTGGCGCCTCATGGCGTTACCCTTTCACAAGTGCACGAACGACGCAATACGCAATACGAATCAGGCACCGCCAAACAAGACGCCCTGGAGCTTCTTGAGGGCGGCATAGGACCGCTTGGGCTCCAGGGGTGTCGTCAGCAGGCCGCTCTGCGGCGTGAGGCTGTCGCTGCGGTCGGCAAGGTTCGCATAGCTGACCGCATCGACGAACGGCTTGCTCAGGGCGATGCGGTAGAACTGCTCGATCCACTGCTGCTGGTGAGTCTCATTCCATCCTCCCCGCCAGGACCCGGCCGCATCCGGTGCGAACAAGCCATCACCCTCGACGCCCGGAATCTCCACGTCGGTAATGTACAGGGGTTTGGAGATCGGCGCAAACGAATCGAGCAGCGACGAGACCTGCAGGAAATCGCGGACATGCATGCCCGACTGGTTTCGGCCGAACCGCATCTGCAGGGCAAAGGCGTCGAAATTGATGCCGCTCTGCACGACCATGTCCATATACACCAACGGCGGGATGCTGCCCGGAACGATAGCGTAGTATTCGCCCCAGGGGTTGCCAATTTCGATGACCTTGATGGCCCGGCCGCTGGCGGTGCGGACCGCAAGGGTTGCCGCCCGCGTCATCTCGAGGATCTGCTCGAAGCTGAGACCGAAGTGATTGAAGACGTTGAGGCCGCTGACGGCGTACCAGACCCGAACCACGGCGGCGTAGCGCGTCACCATCCGCGTTACGAATTGGTAAGCCGCCTCGCGGACCTTCTCGAAGCTCGTCTTCGAGCCGACCAGCCAGGCGGGCAGGTAGTCCTTGGAGAACCGCAACAGCGGCCCGGCGCCCATGACGACGCGGCGGTTCGCCAGGGCCTCGACACACGCATCGACCGACGAGAAATCGTACTGGCCCCGCGTCGGTTCGATCTGGCCCCAGTTCACGGGGATGGTCACATATCCGAACAGGCCGAGCAGGTGCTCCATGTACGCCGTGTCGCCGATGCGGGCCGGGTCGAAGCGGCAGCCCAGGCATCCCTTGCCGAGCGCATGGCTCTTGCGGCGGCTGTCGAGCGAGGTCAGCGCCTGCTTGAGGGCGAGTTTCTCTCCGACCATCACCGCCTTTTGCAGGGCCTCATCGGCGGGTAGTGAGGCCTTCGCGGGATTGTCCAGATTCTGCAGGGCCTTGATAAAATGCCCCTGTGCCTCGGAGACCGCACCCTCCAAGTCGCCGAAGCCGCTGAAGAAGGACCAGTCCTCCCGCCGGGCGGTAATCTGCATCAGCTTGGCCCGAGCGATTTCGAGGTTGAGGATATATGGGCGTTTTCGTTCGGGCAGGCAGGTGGTGGCCAGCAGGACCTTGCCGAAGCCCTCGACCGGCCAGAGCAGTGCCAGGCCGGCGGTTTCCAGATTGCTCTTGCGGCATTCCACGACGCCGCCGGTACAGGTGATCTTGGCGCGGCGGACCCCCACGCCGTCCGTGCCGAACATGTACGCCCCGCACAGCTTGAAGTCGTCGTATACCTTGCCGTTGTTGAAAATCAGGAACTTCAAGAGTAAGCCCGCCACTATCCGGCACACCGGCCGCGATATTACGATACGACCGCCGCTACTCCGGCGAAAAGCCCATTTACCCCCCGTCGCGACGGGGAATGACCGCGGCCGATCCAAGCCGCCATGAGGCCCTGATTATACCGATTCGGACCCCTCTGGCAAGGCGAAGTTCCGTGGGGCGAGCAATTGCGATGATAACACAAACGCTTCCATTATCGCCGGGTTGATATTCGCAGGCTGGGAATCTACAATCGTGGGACGAAATGGAATCCGTTCCGGTAGGGCCCCAGGAGCATAGTTATGAGACGCTCAAGAAGACTTCGCGATTCGATCCTCGTCTTGTCCTCGGCGATGGCGGTATTTTGGGGTAGCCGGGTTGTGCAAGCCGACGCGGCCGAGCGGCAGGTGCTCCATGTGTCGCCGGGCGGCGACGATGGTTGGTCGGGGCGGCTCGAGAGGCCCAACGAGGGCCGCACGGATGGGCCGCTGGCGTCGCTGATCGGCGCCCGGGATGCCGTTCGCAGGGCCCGTGGCGGCAACCGTGTCACGGGCGCTTCGCCCACGATTCGCGGGCGGGAAGCCGTTGATACGTCGGACGCCCCTGAGACGCACGGGCTGGAAGCCCGTGCCACGCAAGGGCGGGACGCCCTCGCCACGGGGGATTTCGTTGTCCGCATCCAGGGCGGGGAGTATCGGATGGCCGAGCCGCTGGTTCTGGAGCCGCGGGATTCGGATGTGACCTACGAGGCGGCGCCGGGGCAGCGGCCGGCGTTTTCCGGCGGGCGGGTCATTAAGGATCTGAGGCAGAATGGCCTACTGTGGGAGGCGGTGATTCCGCAGGTCAGAGAAGGCCGGTGGTACTTCCGGCAGTTGTTCGCCGATGGCCTTGATATGGTGAACATGGTTGAGATGCACGGGCTGGAAGCCCGTGCTACGCGCGGGCAGGATGTCCCGGACACGCGCGGGCAGGATGCTCGGGCCACGCAAGGGCGGGACGCCCTCGCCACGGACTATGACATACACGGGCTGGAAGCCCGTGCTACGCGATGGCAAGATGCCGTCGCTACGGGGGACGAACGACGACATACGACATACGATATACGAGCCGCGCACAGTGTGCGACGGACGCGGGCGCGGTCGCCGAACGACGGGTACCATCGTATCGCCGAACTGCTGCCGGGTCCGATGGACGAGCGCGCGAAACGGGCCACGGATCGGAGCCGGTTCAGGTTCGCCGAAGGGGACATCAAGCCCTTCGAGCGGCTGGGGGACGTGAACCTCATCCTGATGCATTCGTGGGAGACGTCGATCCACCCGCTCAAGAGCGTCGATGTGCAGGAGCGGATTGTGGAGTTTACGGCGCCGCTGAAGGAATGGTGGACCATCGGCTGGTGGGAGGAGAAACAGCGTTATTATGTGGAGAACGCCCGCGAACTGCTCGATGCGCCGGGCGAGTGGTACCTCAACCGTGAAACGGGCTTATTTAGCTACTATCCCGTGCCGGGCGAGACGCTCGACAAGACGCGGCTTGTTGCGCCTGTGCTGACGGAGTTTGTCCGGTTCAAAGGTGATGCCGAGAGGAATGCGTTTGTCGAGAATATCACGATAAAGGGCCTGGCCTTCCATCATGCCGACTGGGAGCTTTCGCCGGCAGGCAACAGTTCGACTCAGGCGGCGGTCGAGGTACCTGCGGTTATTTCGGCCGATGGGGCCCGAAACTGCGTCATCGACGGCTGTGAAATCGCCCATATCGGCGGCTACGCGATATGGTTCCGTCGCGGCTGCAAGAACAACCGCATCCAGCGCAACCGCCTCTACGATCTCGGCGCCGGCGGCATTCGCATCGGCATGGACCGCATGCCTGACAGCGACGCGGCCGAGTCCTCGGGCAATCTCATCGACAACAATCATATCTTCGATGGGGGGCGCGTCTACCCGGCCGGTGTCGGCATCTGGATCGCCCAAGCCTCGCACAACCGCATCTCCCACAACGATATCCACGACCTGTTCTACACGGGCATCAGCGTCGGCTGGAACTGGGACGATACCCCCAACCGCACGCACCACAACGTCATCGAGTTCAACCATGTACACGATCTCGTGCACGGCGAGCTGTCGGATGCGGGGTTGATCTACTGTCTGGGTGTCTCACCCGGCTCGGTCATCCGCAACAATGTCTTCCACGACATCACGTCGTACACCCAGCCGGATTTCTCGTGGGGCATCTATCTGGACGCCACCTGCGGCCAATATACCGTCGAGAACAACCTCGTCTACAACACGCGGGCCGGGGGCATCATGTTCAACAACGGCGGCCATGAGCACGTCATCCGCAACAACATCTTCGGACCGGCGCAGACGAACCAGATATGGCCCTATTTCGAGAAGCGGCCCAACACCTTCAGCCATAACATCGTCTTCATGAGCGAGGGGAACCTCCTGGTTGGCCACAGCGAGAACACCCTGAACGAACGCCTCAAGGAGGGGCAGTCCCTGGGCGTTTGGGACCGCAACGTCTACTGGCATACGGCGCAGAAGGACCGCCTGCGTTTCTACAACCGGACGTTCGCTGAATGGCAATCGCTGGGGCTTGACCGCAACTCGCGGGTCGCCGATCCGATGTTCGTGGATGCGGCGCGGCACGACTACCGGCTGCGGGATGCGTCGCCGGCTCCGCGGCTTGGGTTCAAGCCATTTGATATTTCCGAGGTGGGGCTGTATGGTGATGTGCAGTGGGTCGGTGAATGCAGCCATGGCAGGTGCGTGAAACGTTAGCAACGGCATCAAGTCTGAGGTGGCATACACCGCGTGGGCAAAGACGACATTTGCCCATCCTACGTTTGGCTGGTGCGAGCGAGATGCTTCGCTTCGCTCAGCATGACACAATCATCCTGGACAACTCAAGAAAAGGAGAACCATTATGATTCACAGCGGCAATCGGCAGTATTGCATAGGGACTATTGTTGCAGTTGCGCTGGTACTGTGCCGTACAGGTCCGGCGGCGCGCGCCGCCGAGGCGGATGCCATCCGGCCCTATGAGGCGAATCCCCGCTATTGGCAGTACAAGGGCAAGCCCATCCTGCTCATCGGGGGGTCGAAGGACGACAGCCTGTTTCAGATTCCGGACCTCAAGGAGCATCTGGATGAGATGGTTGCGGTTGGCGCCAACTACATCCGCAACACGATGAGCGACCGGCCGGACCATGATTTTGAGGTCTATCCGTTCAAGAAGCGGCCGGACGGCAAGTATGACCTGGAGCAATGGAACGACGAGTATTGGAAGCGGTTTGAGAATATGCTGCGCTGGACGGCCGAGCGGGACATCATCGTGCAGATTGAGGTCTGGGACCGGTTCGACTACTCGACCAGAAACTGGCCGCCGCATCCTTATAACCCGAAGAACAACGTCAACTACACCTACGAGCAGTCGGGTTTTGCGCCGGAGTACCCGGATCATCCGGGGGCGAACAAGCAACCGTTCTTCTTCACGACGCCCAAACAGCGCAACAACAAGGTCATCTTCAAATACCAGGAGCGGTTTGTGGACAAGATGCTCTCGCACACGCTCAAGTACGGGCACGTGCTCTACTGCATGGACAACGAGACCAACGGCGAGCCGGCCTGGGGGGCGCATTGGGCCGAGCATATCCATCGCCGCGGCGCGGAAGCCGGCAGGAAGGTCTATGTGACGGAGATGTGGGATGCGTGGGACCTCAAGGCGCAGGAGCACCGGCGGACGTTCGACCATCCGGAGTTGTATGACTTCGTGGACGTGTCGCAGAACAACCACCAGAAGGGCCAGACGCACTGGGATAACTTTCAGTGGGTCCGCGATTATCTGACCAAGCAGCCGCGTCCGATCAACACGGTCAAGACCTACGGGGCCGACACCGGCCGATATGGGACGAACCGCGACGGGATGGAACGCGTATGGCGGCATATCATCGGCGGGGCGGCGTCGGCGCGGTTCCACCGGCCGGACTCCGGACTTGGCCTGGGCCCGGAGGCCAAGGCCTGTATCAAGAGCCTGCGGATGCTCACTGGGGCGATGGACGTGTTCACATGCGGCCCACGCAACGACCTGCTGGGCGACCGCCAGCCCAACGAGGCGTACTGTCTGGGCAATCCCACAGTCGAATACGCCGTCTACTTTCCTGACGGCGGCGAGATTACCCTCGATATCTCGGCCCTGGCCTCCAAAACTCCCCAAGTTCGCTGGCTGGATATCATGAAGAGCCAGTGGCTGGCGGCCAAACCGGGCGAAGCGCCGTCCGGCCGTCTGAGGCTCCAGTGCCCCAGCCCCGGGTATTGGGCCGTTCTGGTCAAATAGCGGCCCAAAACGCCGTCGGAGGTCCCCAAAACCGCCTTCCGTGCAAAGGCATTGCACTAAACGCCCGAAATATGCTATAATAGGGCCGCACACGCAACCAGAGTTGCTTTTCACGCCTGCAAGAAGCACCTCGGAAGGTGGGTGGCCCTTACTATAGTGCCACAACGTATAGATTACAGGCCCGAACCCGGTACGCCTGCATCGCCGGGTGCGGTATCCGAATGACCAGGAGTCGTGCATGAAACTGGTGGGACGATGGGTCGTAGGGGTCTGCCTGGCGCTGACAGGCGCGTCAAGTCTGAACGCCGCGTGGGTGGCCTACAACGACTGCCTGAAGGAGGTCGGCGACGGCACACAGGCCAATGTAACGGCCTATACCATCCACAACAGCAGCCAATCCAATACCTCCGGGCCACTGAAGGACTATGCGACCGGCTCGACGGTGGCTATGCCGACGGTTACGTTCACGATGGGTGCAGGGGGCCTGCGTCCCTCGACCGGTGGTTCGGGAGGGCGGCCCAATTCGGGTACGCCGGCCTTCGAGGTGTTTCACGAAGCAGGCGGCGCCCCGATCGTGGATTTGGCGCCCAACGTGATTGGCTACGGCTCGGCGGGCTGGTGGCAGGAGATTGCGTTCAGCGGACTGGATCCGGGCAAGACCTACACGTTTGTCGGGACGGCCATCCGGTCGAGCAGTTATCCGACCCGCAAGACACTTGTGACGATTCTGGGGCATACGTCGGCGACGAACAACAGCAGCAGCGGGCCGAATATCCTGTCGGTCTCGGCGACGACGACCGTTCTTGCGGCGGGGGATAACCGTGCGGCCGGCGACGTCGTGCGCTGGGATGACATTGTTCCAGGGCCGGGCGGTTCGTTCACGATACGCAGCGAAGCCACGGTCGACTCCGTGAACGAGGCATACCCCATCAATGCCTTCATGCTCGCCGAGGGGGGCGTCACGGGCAACCGTCCGCCTATTGTAGATGCCGGGGATTACGATGCACTGACCTGGCCCATCAACGTTCTTCAACTGAGTCCCGTCGTCGATGACGACGACCCCTGCGGCCTGGGTATCCTTACCTATGAATGGTCCCACTCGGGCCCGGGCGCCGCTACCTTCGTACCGAGCCACACCATCGCCGACCCCTGCGTCATCTTCTCCGAACCGGGATTGCACAAACTGCAACTGCGTGTCTGGGACGAGGTGCCGCTGGAGGGCGTGGCCACCGTGGACATACCGCTGATTATGGGCCTGCTCGGTGATTTCAACGGCGACCGGCGGGTCAATCACCGCGATCTGGAGATCTTCGCGGCACAGTGGATGGACCCCTGGCCCAGCCCGGCGGACCTCAACGCCCGTGACGGCGTCAATGTCGTCGATCTGAGCATACTGGCGGCCAACTGGGGCGTGGGCGAAGAGGCCACGCTCGTTATCAATGAGTTGCTCGCCCGCAACGACCTGTCCAATCCCGATCCGCAGGGTCAGTACGAGGACTGGGTCGAGATCTACAACGGCGGCCAGGAGTCGTTCGACCTGGGCGGTTGCTATCTGACCGACCGGCTCGACGAGCCCATGATGTGGCGCGTGCCGACCGACAGGCCGCAGGCGACCACCATCCCTCCAGGGGGCTACCTGGTCATCTGGCTGGACGGCGACGTCAACGACGCCGGTCTGCACGCCTCCTTTGAATTGGCCGAGGGCGGCGAACAGATCGCGCTGTTCGATGCCGACGGGCGGACGCTGCTGGATAAGATCGAGTTCGGCCCGCAGACGGCCGACGTTTCGTTCGGGCGCGAGCCGGATGGGACGAACAACTGGGTGACACTGACGCCCAGTCCGGGCGCGTCCAACAATGGGCGCTTCCTCGGGGTCGTCGCGGATACGAAATTCAGCCACAAGCGCGGATTCTACAGCACCCCATTTGAGGTCATTATCACCACAAGCACTCCCGGGGCCACGATTGTCTATACCACCGACGGCAGCACCCCAACCGAAAACCACGGAACCGTATACACGGCGCCCGTCCCCATCTTTGCGACGACCCCGCTGCGGGCCTTCGCCTACAGGACCGGATGGAAATCCACGAACGTCGACACACAGACTTACATCTTCCTCGATCATGTCATCGTCCAGGCCACCCACCCGACCACGGGCGCGCAAGTTACGCCCGCCGGCTTCCCCGTGTCATGGGGTTCCGTCACAGGGGACTACCAGATGGACCCGGATGTGGTCGGTCAGGACGGGCAGGACAAGTTCGGCGGTATCTACGCGGCCAGCATCAGGAGCGACCTGAGGGCCGTGCCCACCTTCTCGCTGGTGATGAACAAGGACGATTTCTTCGGGCCGACCGGCATCTACATCAACCAGTCCCAGGACGGAACCGAGCGGGTCTGCTCGCTGGAGTACATAGACCCGAATGAGAACGACAGCTTCCAGATGAACTGCGCCCTGGCCATGCAGGGGGGGGTCAGCGGCGGAGGCACGAGCCTGCAGCGGTGGAAGACGTACAAGCTGTCGATGCGGCCCCGCTTCAAGGCACTGACCGACGACCTCAAGCCCACGCAGGGCCCGCCGCGGATGAACTTCAAGCTGTTCCAGGACTCGCCCGTGGACAGCCACAATACGTTTGTTTTTGACGGGGTGCTCAACCATTCGTGGCTGCACTCCGGTCAGCACGGCGAGGCGATGTATATCCAGGACCAGTTCACGGCCGACCTGCACAATGCGATGAACGGCCCGTCGTCGCCGCACGGCTTCTACGGCCATGTGTACATCTGCGGCCTCTATTGGGGCGTCTACTACATCCACGAGCGGCCCGACCACGCCTGGGCGGCTGAGGTCTACGGCGGCCGGGACCTCGAATACGATTGCCTCAAACACAACTCCAACAATGTTGTGCAGAATGGTGTCGGCGGCAGCGCCACGGCCAATTACAACGCGATGGTTTCTGCATCCAGCGCCGTCCGTGGCGACCCGACCAACCTGACGAAGTGGCAGGCGCTGACCGAGAAGCTGGATGTGGACAACTTCATCACATATCTGATGGCCAACTGGTTTGTCGACAACGGCGACTGGCCCGGCAAGAACTGGTACGCCACGCATCGCAACGTACCCGGCGGCCAGTGGCGATTCCACTCGTGGGACGCCGAGCATACGCTGGAGAACAACGGCAACGGCACCTTCGGCGCCAGTCCCAGCGGGATCCACGCCAATCTGGCCCCCAGCCCGGAGTACAAGGTGCGCTTCGCCGACCTGGCGTATCGGGCGTTCTTCAACGGCGGGCCGCTGTCGGAGACGGTGGCGGCGGATCTCCTTCGCCATAGAATGGCCACGATGGACCCGGCCATCGTCGGCGAATCGGCCCGTTGGGGCGATAACCGCTCCACGACGCCTCACACGCGCCAGGAATGGCTCAATCTGCTCAACAGCCGCCTGACAAGCTACATACCGTCGCGTCCCGGCGCGGTGCTGGGCTACCTGAAGACGGCCGGGCTATACCCAGACATCGATCCGCCGATGTTCTTTGCCGGCGGCGGTTTCACCTATGGCGGCCAGATCCAGCCGACCGACTTCATCGTCCTGATAGGCTCGGGAACCATCTACTACACGACCAACGGCACAGACCCGCGGCTGCCCGGCGGCGCCGTCAACAGCCCCCACGCGACGGCGTACTCCAGTCCATTGACCCTTGCCAAGAGTTCTGTCATCAAGGCTCGCGTGCTGAGCGGCTTGACATGGAGCGCGCTGGCACAGGCGCAGTTCTCCGTCGGGCCGGTGGCGCAAAACCTGAAGATTTCAGAGGTTATGTACAATCCGGGGGATACCGGCGATCCGGAGGACCCCAACTGCGAGTA
>DSDB01000661.1 GCA_011057845.1 Phycisphaerales bacterium
ACACGCGCCTTGAGGGTGCCTCCGTGATGCTTCCGCTGGACCATGACAGCCTCCTGTGCGACGCTACCATACCACAGCCACACTACCTTATCCACTGGTCCAAAAAACCGGGAGTATTACAAACGACCCATCCTCCTTGAGTATGCGCCGAAGATGAGGGGCAAATGAGACGAACCAATCGCAGTACTTGTCTTCGTCCTCATTGCCGTATTCCTTCTTTCGTTTCAGCGCAAAGGGGGGCGAAGTGAGGATCAAGTCTACCGATGCGTCGCGAACATGGGGCAGGAATTCAATTGTATCACACAAGTAAGCTTCGCCTCTGTCGGTCTTATAGTACGGCCGAAACGGGGCGTTGGGCTTCAGATATTGTGCCATCCATGTGTTATTTCCGCTTGGCATATTCAGGTACTCTACCCCCCGTCGAGCGGTTCTGTCAAGTGTCCATTCCTTACAGTTGCTTGCGTGAACCGGCCCGCGCTGCAATTCCGTGGACGAAATACCCATTTCTCTTATCGTCCTGACGTACGTCCTGGCGCATCGGTTTGGCTGGCCAGCAGGCCAACGCGAGCGGCAGTCACATCATATTGTGTCGTGCCTCCAGGACGATGCAAGCCATTTCTTCGGCGAACTTGCCGGCCTTGTTTTGGGAGGCAATGGTCGGGCGGCGCCGGCGGGGCGTTTGATGATCCGCGTGCAGTGGAGTATCCAGCTAGGTCCAGGCCATAGGCAGGATTCATTCGGCGTCCCTTCCGCGGACTTTCCGTCCGGGCGGTTTCTTCCTTGCGGGCTTCTTCCGAGTCGATTCGATCATCTTCGCGGAGGTCCGCAGGTCTTCGACGTACCGGGCCTCGGCCTGGGCTTCCGCCTGTAGCCGCCGGCGCTCGGCGAAGGCATCATACTGCCGATGCGCCCAGTCGAGGGCCTCGTCATGGCTGACGGACCCGGGGCCGACGAGCACGGGCAGTTCAGTATCGCTCAGGAACTTGTCGAGAAAGCCCTCCCAGTCGCGCATGTGAATGTCCTGCCGCCGCTGTGCTCGGAACTCGGCCTGGTCGAGGAACATGACGGTGATGCGGTTGAGCGTGTCAATTTCCCCGGCGTCGAGGAAGTTCTTGGCCGTACCCACGTCGCGTTTCAGGACGCGTCCGCTTTTCCACGCGGTCAGGCCCATGTTGGCCTTGCGGGCGTCGGCTCGCCGACGGATGATCTCGGCGGCCGTCATGCCCGTGGCGGCGTGGTGCATCTTGTTCTGCACGGTCGCGAAGAAGCGCTGCGTCTCCTCTTCGCCTTCGCGGTAATCGCAGGCCAGCGCGAGGATCTCCCGGATGCGCTGGTAGACCCGCGCCTCGCTGGCGCGGATCTCGCGGATGCGGGCCAGCAGCTCATCGAAGTAGTCCGCCGGCCCACGCCCGCCCTTGAGCCGCTCATCGTCCAGCGTGAAGCCCTTGACCAGGTACTCGCGCAGACGGCCCGTGGCCCATTGCCGGAAGCGTGTGGCGATGGGGGATTTCACGCGGTAACCGACGGCGATGATCACGTCGAGGTTGTAGTGTTCGATGGCCCGCCGAACGGCTCGTGAGCCCTCCCGGCGAACTGTCAAGTATTCCTTGACAGTTGCCTCCCGTGATAATTCGCCCTCCTGGTAAATGTTGGCTATATGGAGGCTTATGTTCTGCTTGGTGGTCTGGTAAAGCTCCGCCAGCAAGTTTTGAGTCAGCCAGACGGTTTCACCCTCGATCAGCACGCGAATCTGCCCGCCGCCTTCCTGGGGCTGGTAAAGGACGATTTCGCCATCAGGACGGGGGGTATCCTTATCACTCATTGGGCCACCTCCGCAAGCATATGCGTGATTTCGCCTTCGATCCGCTTGAGGTTGATGAACTCCGGAATTCCGTGGACGCCATACTCATTTCTCTTGTTGTTCTCGCGTAGGGCCTGGCGCATCGGTTTGGCCGGCTAACGGGCCATCGCGAGCGGCAGTCATAGCATATTGTGTTGTGCCTCCAGGACGATGCAAGTCGTTTCTCCGGCCAACTTGGCGGCCTTCTTGGGGCAGGGAGCCAAGCGGGCGGCGATGGCGGGGCGATGGTTTTCTCCATGCCTGCTGGTCGAACGCGAATTCTTTTGATTGGCGTGATTCAGTCATTACGATGGGCCTGGTCAGGGGCCATCCCTTGCCTGCGGCAAGGGATGCCACCCGGCGCAATACGCGATACGCATGACGCAATGCGAAATACGAACAACGATTACGAACGTACGCCCTGCGGGAAAGGCGGCTCAAGCCAGGCCCACAACTCAACGGGCCGCCAAGTGCTCGCGGCAGGCGTTGGCCAGGGCGATGTAGCCTTCGCAAGCAAGCCGGTCGGGGCGTAGCCTCGGGTCCACCCCGCAGGCCTCGAAGATGGCGGGCCAGTCGGTAACGGCCCCCAGACGATTCTGGGCCAGCCGGGCGGCGGACTTGAGCATCTTGCGCCGGTGGCCGAGAAACAGCCCCAGGACCTCGGTGAACAGCCCCATCTCGCCAATCCGCCCGGCCTTTTGCGGGTCGCGGACGAAGGCGACCATCGCCGAATCGACCTGCGGCGCCGGCCAGAAGACCGACGGCCGGAGCGTCCGCAGCGTCCGCACGCTGCCCGTCGACGCCAACAGGACACTCAGCAGGCCATAATCGCCCGTGCCCGCCTCGGCCGTCATCCGGTCGGCCACCTCCTTCTGGACCGTCACATACATGGCGTCGACGATCACCGTCCCGGTGATGAGATTGATCATCAACGGACTGGCGACCTGATAGGGGAGATTGGCCACCAGCAGCAGGCGGCCGGGACTCGATGCCGGATGCTGGATGCCGGATGCTGGATACTCGGTTCTGACGCCTGCGGCACGGGTCAGGGCCTTGCTGATGGCCTCAACGACCTGGGAATGGACCGTGTTCTTGTTCGCCAGCGCGTCAGTGTTGATAAGCTGGACGTTTGGGCAGTGCTCCAGGGCACTGCCGGCGATCCGGGCGAGCGTGGGGTCGATTTCAACACTGATAACGGCACCGGCGCGTTCGGCGATGGCCTCCGTAAGCGAGCCCGTGCCGCCGCCAACCTCCAGGACCACGTCGCCGGGACCGATCTCGGCCGTGTCCACCAGCAGGCGGATGAGGTTGAGGTCTATGAGAAAATGCTGGCCGAGACGCTTGTTGGGCTTGACGCCCGCATCGGCGAGGAGTTGGCGGATTTGTTGCTTGGTCTGCATGGCTCGGTGCTGGATGTTCGATCCTCGATCCTTGATGCCGGATACTGGATACTCGATGCTGGATGCTCGGTCGCCTGGTCGCCGAGGCCGGTCAGCGCCGCAGGCCTGGGGTATCGGCGGGGCGCCGGGCGGCCTGGTTCTCTCTGCGGGTCAGGGCCATCTTAATGGCGGTCTCGATGGCGGATTTCATGCTGTCCGGGCAGGCCAGATTCTTGCCGGCGATGTCGAAAGCCGTTCCGTGAGCGGGGCTGGTGCGGATGATGGGGATGCCGATCGTAATGTTGACGGCGGTCTTGGGCGCCAGGAGTTTGACCGGGATCATGCACTGGTCGTGATACATCGCGACGACGGCGTCGAATTCGCCGCCGGCGGCCCGCAAAAAGAGGCTGTCGGCCGGGTACGGACCGCTGACGTTGACGCCCTGCTCCTGGGCCAGCAGGATGGCTGGCCGGATGATGCGGTTCTCCTCGTCGCCGAACTGCCCGTCCTCGCCGGCGTGCGGGTTCAGCGCCGCCACGGCGATATGCGGGTGTTCGAGGCCGAAATACTCGCGCAGCGCCGCGCTGAGCAGGTCGATCGGCTCGAACACGCAACCAATGGTGAACTTGTGGCGGATCTCAAACAGCGCCTCATGGATGGTGGCCAGCGCGATCCGCAGACCCCCGGCCACGAACATCATGACTTTGCGAGGGCTCTTGGTGCGGGCGGCGAGCATCTCGGTGTGGCCGGTCCATTCGGAATCGGCGAGTTTCCAGCTGGCCTTGCTGATAGGCGCGGTGACGACGGCGTCGATGAGGCCGCGTCGGGCCGCGTCGATGGCGTCCAGGCAGAACCGCATGGACGATTCTCCGGCGATGCGGCTGGGGCCCTTGACCCAGGGCGGCATGGAATACTCGTCATAATCGGCGACGACGACCTTGTGGGGGTAGTCGCGGCTGATCTTCTCGTGCTGGTGGCGCCCCCAGAACGGCTCGATCTCCGCGCGGTCGGCGGCGTAGCAGAGCTGCTCGTTCATGCCGAAGACCACGTACTTGGCGGCGCGCCGAAGGGCCGGATCCGCCAGGGCCTTGACCACGACCTCCGGGCCGATACCGGCCGGGTCGCCCATCGTGATCCCGATGACGGGCTGGGAGGTGATCGAGTTGTGGCTGTTGCCGTTCACAAAGAAGTCCACAGCACGGGGCTAGAAGCCCATTTGTTTGAGTTTCTCCACGGTCAAGCCGGTCTCTGAGGGCAGGACGTTGTCCAGGTATTTATGCACCGCCTTGACGACGATGTCGGTTTCGATGTTGACCAGGTCGCCGGCCCTGGTGTTGGCCAAGGTGGTGCGGGCGAGCGTCTCGGGGATGACGGCGACCGTGAAGGATTCGTGATCGAGCGCCGCGACGGTCAGACTAATGCCGTCGACGGCGACCGAGCCCTTTTCCACCATTTGGCTGAGCAATCGGCGGTCGGCGGAGAACCGGATATCGGCGTAGTGGTCGCGGCGGTCGATGGCGGCGATGCGGGCGGTTCCGTCGATATGGCCCTGGACGATATGGCCGCCCAGGCGCGCGGTCGCCGGCAGGGCCCGTTCAATGTTGACCTTGCCGCCGGCCCGCAGGCGGGCGAGGCTGGACCGCTCCAGGGTCTCGCGGCTCAGGTCAAAACAGACGTTGCCGGCCTCGATGCCCGCTATGGTCAGGCATACACCGTTGACGGCGATGCTGTCGCCGACCCTGCATTCGCCGGCGATGGAGCCCAGGTCCACCGTCAGCGCAGCGGTCGCCCCGGCCGCACGTGCCGGCGACCTGACGACGCCTGTTGCCTCGATAAGCCCGGTGAACATAATTGCCTTTGCATAGGTAACTTACGCCCGGTCAATCGGACCAAACACCCATGCTACGCCGGCCGGGGCCGCAAGTCAACCCCGCGATTCGCCGGCCAGACGCCACCGACACAACTGCAAACGCAAAGCCGCAGAACCAAAACCACAACTCAAAACCCAAAGCCGGCCCCTGGGTCGCGTTGCGGGGTTCAGGATTCTAGGCTGTGGCTTTGCGTTCTGGGTCTCCCGTTTTGGGTTTCTTCCACCGGCGGGAAATGGGTTTGCCCAGGCCGATGTCGGTGCTATGATGAACAAACACATGATTGGGTTTGTTTGTGTGGCCTGTGGGCCCGGATGGAATAGTCTATGGACTCGATATGGTTGAAAGTGGCGGTTGGAAGCGTGGCGGTCGTGGCGGTGTTGATCGGCGCGGCGGTCTTCTGGCCGAGCGGCGACTCGACACCGTCACCGGGGCTGCAGGCGGAACGGGCCAAGACGGTCTACGATACATGGGAGCAGGACGAGGCACGTTTGCGGGCCGAGCCGGGCCAAACGCCGTCGGCCGAGACGCCCCCGCAGCCGGTAGCCCAGACACCGCCGGCCGAACCGACGGGTCAGGGCCAGGTAGCCCAGCCGCCCATGCCGTCGCCGACACCCCAAGCGCCGGCGGCCGAGCCTCAGTACAGCTTCAAACCTATGGATGAGATTGACAAGATCGACGCGGAGAGGCTTTGGAACGTTATCGTACAGGAGCGAAAGCGTGGGAGGCTTCCAGGAGGATTCGGGTATAAGGGGATGACCGACCACTGCCGGGAGCTGATGCAGCGGTATCCTGGGACGATCTACGATTTCTACGCCCGACGAACGCTGGGAGATATTCCGGAGCGGTACTGGACGATGTACAACATCACCGAAGACGAGCGCGACCTGACGCGGTTTCAGACACAGCCCAAGCCCTAGTACAAGGAGGACTCAGCAGATGACGACGGCGGTTACCACGGCGGGGATTCCCACGATCAGCATCACGGCCGAGACGCTGCCGCAGGCCTGGGAGAAGGCCGTGCTGGCCGTATGGGACCACGGGGTCCGGGTCAAGACGCAGTATGACAAGCCGCAGGACCCGCCGAGCCGGGATGCAACCGTGATGATTACCGTGGCCGATCCATTCGCCGAGCCCCGGATTCATAAGAACTTCCCCGGCGGCCCGGAGGAGTTGGAGGCCTACCGCCAGGAAGTGGTCAACGGCATTCACGACCACTGGATCGACCCGGCGGCCGGCAAGTGGACCTATACGTACCACGAGCGGCTGTTCGCCTACGGCCCCGTGGAGAACATCCGCCGGGCCGATTCGCCCAAGCCATTCAAGGCCGTCGACCAGATTCAGTATATCGTCGACGCCCTCTCGGCCGCCGGCCACACCCGCCGGGCCCAGGCGATCACCTGGATGCCAACGGCGGACCCGCGGACGGACGATCCGCCGTGCCTGCAGCGGCTCTGGTGTCGGCTGCTGGCCGACGAGGCGGGCGGCTGGACCCTGAGCATGAACACGCACTGGCGAAGCCGCGATTTGTACAAGGCGTGGTTCATGAACGTCTACGCACTGACGGACTTGCAGCGGACCATCGCCGAGCGCATCGCCGAGAAGACGGGCGAGCCCGTGGCGGTCGGGCGATACGTGGACATCAGCGACTCGCTTCATATCTACGGCAGTTACTTCCGCGAGGCGGCGCCGGAGATCGAGAAGATGCGGACCACGCCCTACACCGACCGGGCGTGGGAATCGAACCATCCGGCGTTTTCCATGATGACCGAGGAGGCCCGTGAGAAGCTCGCGCAGGACCCGGACTGGTTTGCCAAGGCAAGGGGGTAGGCCGTCGTTCGTATTTCGTAAGTCGCCGCTTGTATATCGTCTCTCAGGAAGGCAAGATGATGTTGAAGGTTAATGGACAAGTGATTGAAGAAGCGACGATCCAGGAAGAGGCCGAGCGGTTGCGGCCGCACTACGAGCAGGCCTTCGCGGACCAGCCCGCCGACCAGCGAGAGGCCCAGTTGCTGGACTGGTCGAAGGAGAACGTGATCGAGCGGGTACTCGTGGCCCAGGATGCGCAGGCCCACGGCGGCGAGGTCTCGGGGCAGGAGATTGACGCGGCGATTGAACGGATCAAGAAGCAGTATGCCGACGAGGAGGATTTCGCCAGGGAGTATTCCGGCCAGGCCCTGGAGAAGCTGCGTGAGGATATTGCGTTGCAGTTGAAGGTGGAGCGGCGGCTCGACGGCGTGCGTAAGAAGGCCGCCAAGCCGTCCGAGGCCGAGATACGCGACTACTACGAGCAGAACCAGGAGGAGTTTCGCACGCCCGAGCAGGTCCGCGTCGCGCACATGGTCAAGTACGTCAACTGGCAGACCAGCGAGGCCGACGCCCTGCAGGCCATGCGCCAGGCGAAGAAGGACCTCGATACCGGCGCCCTCTTTGAGGGCATCGTGGACCGATACAGCGACTGCAACGACCGGGGCGGCGATCTCGGATACGTGGCGCGCGGGCAGATGGTGGAGGAGTTTGAGGACGTCATCTTCCACCTCAGCGCCGGTCAGGTCAGCGATGTTTTTCGGACGCGGTTTGGTTTCCACATTGCCAAAGTGTACGACCGCCGTCCGTCGGAGATCCGCCCGCTCAAGGACATCAGGGAGCAAGTGGATGGCGCCCTTCGCCGACAGAAGGAGGACCAGGCGGTCGAGGCCTTTGTGGACGAACTGCGCGCCGCGGCCCGCGTGGAAGAGCAGTGAAAGCCGGTGTGCCGCCCAGTGGGCTTGCCGTGATAAGAAAAAAGTCAGGCGGGATTTGCACGGGGCGTTTTCTATCGTAGACTTTGGGCGGAAAGACAAGGGCCCAAAGCGGCCCTTGGGCGATGCAGGTCGCTCGGCGCTTTCGGCCTCGGGGTTTGGAGAGGCTCGGCCGGGTGCGGTTGCGGCCGGTGTCGTCGGTTCCGGGTGTGCTCGCCACGCCCGGGGCCGCAGCCACAGTCAATTGGGGGGGCTATGTAAGTTTCTTTCCGAGTCAGCCTCTGCGTTCCAGGCGCAGAGGCTCTTTTTGCGCGCGCGTGGCGTAGGACGCCCCAGCCGGCCGGTCTGAGGCGTCGAGCGGCTATACGCCGGCCCATTGCCTGATCGCCCATGCCATGGACCGGCAATTTGCCTGAATATTTCCTTTGACATACTAGATGTTGCACTTAGAATCGGTGTAAGTCCAGATGTGGTATCGCCTTGACGTACAGCGTAGGACGGGCTTCGGTGGTGGCCACGGCCGTCCGGGGCCAACGAGGGTATCAGAGAAAAGCTATGAGATGTCCGTTCTGCAAGGAAGATCGGGACCGAGTGATTGACTCGCGTTCGAGCGAGGCAGGGCGCGTCATCCGCCGTCGCCGGCAGTGCCTGGCGTGCGAGCGACGGTTCACGACCTACGAGAAGATCGGTGAGAGTTTCAAGCTGTACGTTGTGAAGAAGGACAACTCGCGGGCGCCGTACGACCGGGATAAGGTCCTGACCGGACTGCGGAAGGCCTGTTACAAGCGGCCGGTCTCCGCCGAGCAGATCCAGGAGATCGCCGACAAGGTCGAGGAAGACATCTTCCGCAACTCCGACAAGGAGGTCTCGTCGGCGTTCATCGGCGAGAGCGTCATGCGGCACCTGCGGGATACGGACAAGGTCGCCTACATCCGGTTTGCCAGCGTCTATCGCGATTTCCGGGATGCGGGCGAGTTGATTGAAGAAGTGACACAGGCGATTGGCAACAGTGAGCCGATGGAGCAGTTGAAGCTCTTCGGCGGGTAAGTGAAGCGGACCGATTTTTTGCATGGAGGCAAAAGAAGGCTATGCGGTCGCAGCTCAGGGTCATAAAGGCCGACGGCGGCGTCGAGCCCTACCTGCACACGAAGGTGATGGGGACCGTCAATGCGGCGCTGGGGCGGGTCGGCCGGGCGGATGTGTACCTGGCCGAGCAGTTGGCGGACGTGGTGACGTACTATCTCTATCACGAAGGCCGGCGCAGCCGCGTGGCCAGCAGTGAGATTCTATCCATGGTCAAGGTGGTCCTTTCTTCCACGGGCCACGAGGACGCCGCGGCGGCGCTGAGTGAGCACCACTACGAGCGCCAACTCAAGCGCCGGCGGATTGAGGTCGCGCCGATCGACGTCGAGGGCGTCGAGGACGCGGCGCTTTTGTGGAACGGCGGCGCGGACGGCCGCCAGCCCTGGGAAAAGGGACGGATCGTGCGGGACCTTGTGGACAAGCACGGCCTGGCACCCGAGACGGCGCGGACCATTGCGTCGATGGTGGAGGAGAAGGTTTTCGGGATGGGCATGAGGGTCGTGCCGTCGAGCCTCGTCAGGCAGCTTGTGCTCGGCGATACGGCCGCGGTCCTCCACGCCGAACAGGCCCTGGCGACGGCCTGAAAGCGGATTGTTTTTGCCTGGTTTGTGGGTGGCATCCCTTCGCGCAGCGAAGGGATGGGGGGTGCCTTCAAGCGTCCGCGGCACTTCTTGAGCTTGATTCGCTGCAACCTACGGCGCAGACGATACCGGCAAAAGCAGGCCGCAAAACTGTGCCGGACCCCCTCGGTCTCGTGGCCGCCCTGACCTCTACTTGGTCTGGAACAGGAGCGATTCGGCACGGCTGAGGACATGCTCCGGGGATTCGTCGCCGGCCACGTCGAGCCAGTGGACGTTACCGAAGGTCTTGAACCAGGTTCGCTGGCCCTTGGCCAGTCGCCGGGTATTGATCTTGATTTGCTCCAGGGCCTCGTCGAGTGTCAGCCGCCCGGCGAGGTGTTCGATAACCTCGGCGTAGCCGATGGCCGCGCGGGCCTGTTGGCTCAGGGGCCTGTCTTCGGCCAGCAGGGCGCGGACCTCATCGACAAGGCCGCTCTCGACCATCTTCCTGGTGCGGGCGTTGATGCGGTGGCTCTCTTCGGCCTTGTCGCGGCGCAGACCGATGAGGGTCCAGCCGTCAGTGGTGGGTTTCGCCACGGAGAACGCGGAGGTATTTTCTGTTGAGGAATCTCCGCGGTGAGCAAGCCCCGCGTCGAATTGCGTCTGGAAGCTGGAGATGGGTCGGCCGGTCAGGCGGTAGACCTCGATGGCCCGGATGGTGCGGCGGATGTCGTTGGGGTTGATCCGGTCGGCGGCCGCGGGGTCAACCGCGGCCAGTTCCGCATGGAGCCTCGCGGGGCCCTCAGCCTGGGCCCGTTGGCGCAGTTCGTTGCGGATGGTCTCATCCGAGCCCGGACCATCGAAGAGGCCGTATAGGAGCGCCTTGATATACAGCGCCGTGCCGCCGACGCCGATGACGGGCCTGCCGCGGGCGAGGATGTCGGCGACGGCGCGGTTGGCGCGTTCAAGGAAGGCGGCCACGCTGAACGACTCGGAGGGTTCGACCACGTCGATCAGGTGGTAGGCAACCTCCCGGCGGCGTTCGGCGGAGGGCTTGGCGGTCCCGATGTCCATCCGGCGGTAGACCTTCATGGAGTCGATGCTGAGGATCTCGCCGTCCAGCCGGCGGGCCAGATCGAAGCCCAGCCGGCCCTTGCCGGAGGCGGTTACACCCAGGATAAGCACCTTCTGCACGTTCACGAACGGACCCACGCAAGACACACTACGCAATACGCAATATGAAGGGGAGTCTACCGCTTCGAGTTTTCCGTTGCAAAGCCAAAGCCCGAGGCGTAACCTGAAACAGATGATGACGACGCAGCATCCGGAGGCGGATTTTCGCGACAGGCTCAAGGCCGCGGCCGAGCGCATGGATGACATTCTACGGCGGGTGCTGGAGGGCGACGGGCGGGTGGATGCCTCCCTGCGGCAGGCGATGGAGTACACGCTGCTGGCGCCCGGCAAGCGGGTGCGCGGCGTGCTGGTGCTGTGGAGTTGCGAGGCGGTCGCCGGGTCCATTCATGCGGACGCCGAGACGGCCGCGGCGGCGGTGGAGATGGTGCATACCTACTCGCTGGTGCATGACGACCTGCCGGCGATGGACGACGACGATTTTCGCAGGGGTCGACCGACGTGCCACAAGGCCTTCGATGAGGCCACGGCTGTGCTGGCCGGCGACGCCCTGCTGACGCTGGCGTTTGAAATCCTCAGCCATGACGTAGCGGACGCCGCTGTGGCGGTGCGGCTGATTGGGGAGTTGGCGCGTGCGGCCGGCCCGGCCGGGATGATCGCTGGCCAGATGGAGGACCTGCTGGCCGAGGGCCGGGGATCGGGCAACGCCGGGTCCAATACGAATGACAAAGCCCCGGCGACGAACGACGAGCAGCTTCTCAAGCGGATTCACACCAACAAAACGGCCAAGATGTTCGCCTGTGCGGCCGTGATGGGGGGCCTGTGCGGGCGGGTCGATGTGGCGCGGCTGGAGGCCCTGCGGCGATACGGGCTGAAGATCGGTCTGGGCTTCCAGATCGCCGACGACATCCTCGACGTCTGCGGCTCTAGTGAGCAGTTGGGCAAGACCGCCGGTAAGGACGTCAAGGCCGGCAAGGCCACCTACCCGGCGATTGTGGGCCTGGACCACTCCCGCGCGCTGGCTGAACGAATCGCCACAGAGGCCATCAAAGCCGTTGAGCCCATCGGGCCAAGCGCAAAGATGCTGCGGCAACTAGCCATGGCCCTGCTGGAACGGACCGCCTGAGCTGCGTCGGACCTCCACGCAGCCCGGCTTCCGGGCCCTTGAGATCACTGGTAACTCGTCACTGTGAGATGTGGCGGTTGACAGAGCGGTGGCAGCGGAGGATAATCCGCATGCAGGTGTTTGGTTTGGCCTCTGAGGGGCGCTATGGCGGACGTGTTCGACCAGTATCTTGATGCAATCAATAAGGCGTTGGCGGGTGGGGATGCGACGGAGCATACGCATCGACCGGCCCTCAAGGTGCTGGTGGAGGCCCTGGGCGAGGGGATTACGGCGGTCAATGAGCCCAGGCGGATTGCGTGCGGGGCGCCGGATTTGCGGGTCGCCCGTACCGAGCACGGGACGGATCAGACCCTCGGCTACGTCGAGTGCAAGGATATCGGGACGAACCTCGTGAAGGAAGCGCGTAGCGAACAAGTCAAGAAGCGTTATCTGCCGAGCCTCAGCAACTTCATACTGACGGATTACATTGAGTTTCGGTGGTACCTGTGCGGTGAAATGCAGCTTACGGCGCGGCTGGCGCACGAGGAAACCGGGGGACGGTTCAAGGCGACGGCCGAGAGCGGAAAGCAGGTCGAGGATCTGTTGACGGCGTTCCTCTCGCAGGCGCCGCAGCGCATCACGACCGCGAAGGACCTGGCGGAGCGGATGGCGGCCCTGGCCCGGCTGCTGCGGGATGTCATTGTCGGGACCTTCGGGCGGGAAGAGCCGCGGGGACAGTTGCACGAGCAACTGGAGGCGTTTCGCAGGGTGCTCATCCACGACCTGACCGAAGAGCAGTTCGCCGATATGTATGCCCAGACCATCTGCTACGGGCTGTTCACGGCGCGTTGCCACATTGACCCTGCGGGCCTCCGCGACGCCCAATCCCGCGCGATGGATCGGCGCAGCGCCAAATTCAGCCGAAGGGACGCCGGGTATCTGCTGCCGAAGACCAATCCGTTTCTGCGGAAAATGTTCAACCAAATCGCCGGGCCCGACCTCGATGATCGCATCACATGGGTGGTCGATGACATCGTGGCGCTGCTCGACCGCGCGGCGATGGATGAGGTGTTGAAGGGGTTTGCCCGAGGCAGCGGGGGGCGGGACCCCGTCGTCCATTTCTACGAGACCTTCCTCGGACAGTACGATCCGACGCTGAGAGAGATGCGGGGAGTCTACTATACCCCCGAGCCCGTGGTCAGGTATATTGTGCGAAGCGTGGACCAACTGCTGAGGAAGAAATTCGGCCTCAAGCGGGGGCTGGCGGATAACACAACGGTCAAGATCCCTGACGGCAATGGGCAAACCAAAGTGGCGCATAGATGCCTTATACTTGATCCGGCCGTCGGGACTGGGACTTTCTTGTTTGAAGTCATTGATGAAATCCACCGGCGCTTTCAGCGTCAGAAAGGGATGTGGTCGGGATATGTCAGAGAGCATCTCCTGCCGAGGTTGTTCGGGTTTGAGCTGATGATGGCGCCGTATGCGGTGGCGCACATGAAGTTGGGGTTGCAGCTCGGCGAGACCGGCTATGACTTTGAGAGCCACGAGCGACTCGGCATATACCTGACGAATACGTTGGAAGAGGCCTCTGAGGTATCCCAAAATGTCTTCGCTCAGTGGCTCAGCGATGAGGCGAGAGAGGCGAACAACGTCAAGAAGAACCTGCCGATCATGGTCGTGCTGGGCAACCCGCCCTACTCCGGGGTTTCGGCCAACCAGGGGCGGTGGATTAACGCGCTGGTGGACAGTTATCGAGAGGCGGACGGCGGCCGTCTCGGAGAGAAGAAGGTATGGCTGAAGAACGACTACGTGAAGTTCATGCGATTCGCGCAGTGGCGAATAGAACGGACGGGAGCCGGCATTCTGGCGTTTATCACGGACCACAGTTACCTGGACAGCCCCACATTTCGAGGCATGCGCGAGCGCTTGCTGGGGAGTTTTGATGAAATTTATATCCTGAATCTTCACGGAAACAAGAAGCGGCGGGAGACCGCACCCGACGGCGGGGAGGATCAGAACGTTTTTGATATTACCCAGGGGGTGGCTATCGGCATCTTCGTGAAGAACGGGACGCATCGGCAAGCCGAGGTTCGGTATGCGGACCTGTGGGGAAAACGGGACGTGAAGTATAAGTTCTTGACGCGGGAGAACGTCGAGCGGACGTCGTGGAAGAGGATTCATCCCAAGTCGCCGTTCCACCTCTTTGTGCCCGCCGATGGAAGCATGGAGGCGCAGTACCGCGAGGGCTGGAAGATCACCGATATATGTCGCGTAGGCTCGAACGGCGTTCAAACGTCGCGGGATGAGTTGGTTGTTGCTTTTACTCCGGAGGAACTGCGGACACGCCTTGGCATGTTTCTGGATAAACGACAGAGCGATGATGAGATCAGAAGCCGCTTCTTCTCTGGAAAGGGCGGCATGAAGTACTTGCCTGGGGACACTAGAGGATGGTCTCTGGCTGAGGCTCGTAGCACAATCCGCGAGAACCGGAAGTGGCCGCAGAGAATAGCCAGATATGCGTATAGACCGTTTGATGACAGGGTCATTCTATACATGAGCGAGGTGATAGACTGGCCACGGCCCCAAGTGATGCAGCATTTTGGGCGGCGCAACAGGGGTCTGTGCGTTGGGAGGGCGGGACTGGTGCAGGCCGACGAGTGGGACTTGGTTTATTGCATGCAGATCATGTGCGACCACAATCTGTTCCGCCGGGGCAGCAGCATGAACATGCCGTTGTATATCTACCCGAACGGCTCACAGCAGGACATGGATTATGAAAGCTGGCCGCGTGGCGAGGGCGGGCGGGTGCCGAATCTGTCGCGGGAGTTTGTGGAGGAATTGGCGCGCCGCGTGAAGCTGGCGTTCGTCGCGGATGGGCGGGGAGACCTGAGAAAGACGTTCGGCCCGGAGGATGTATTCGAGTACATCTACGCGGTGCTTCACAGTCCGGAGTATCGGCGGCGCTATGCGGAGTTTCTCAAGATCGACTTCCCGCGGATACCCTGGCCCAACGGACGGGCGGACTTTCGCGAGCTTTGTCGGACGGGGCGCCGGTTGACGGCGCTGCACCTGATGGAGGCGGACGTTCTGGAGGACGACAAGCGTTGGCCGCTGTTTCCCAAAGAAGGCGGTATGGCGGTCGAGGCGGGCTATCCCCGCCACGTCGTGGACGCCGAACGGCCCGCGGCCGGGCGGGTGTACATCAACAAGGACCAGTACTTCGAAGGGGTGCCGCCGGTGGTCTGGCAGTTCCATGTTGGGGGCTATCGGGTCTGCGAGAAATGGCTCAAGGACCGCCGCGGGCGGACGCTGAGCTACGGCGAGGTCAACCACTACCAGAAGGTGGTCGTGGCCATTAGCGAGACGCTGCGACTGGTGGAGGCGGACTGCATGGGGGCTCTGTAGGGCTGGTTGGGGCTCCCGCGGCGGCGTCCGGCCCTGGGACCGGCCCCTTAAACCCTTTACAAAGAAGGGGTTTTCGTGTAGACTGACGGGAATGGGTGTGTTACTTGACACGATGAACAGTCCGGCGGACTTGAAGCGCCTGGAACCTGCCAAACTCAAGGCCCTGGCCGAGGAGATTCGCCAGCTTATTATCGAGTCGGTCAGCCGCAACGGGGGGCATCTGGCGAGCAATCTGGGGATCGTGGAGCTGACGCTGGCCCTGCACTATGTCTTCGACTTCGCCACGGACAAGCTGCTGTGGGATGTGGGGCATCAGTGCTACGCGCATAAGATTCTAACCGGCCGCAAGACGCTGTTTGAGCGTCTGCGCAAGTCCGACGGCGTAGGCGGTTTTCCCGACCCGGCCGAGAGCGAGTATGACCAGTTTGCCGTCGGGCACGCCGGCACGGCCATACCGACGGCCATCGGCATGGCGCTGGGCCAGTGGCACCGCAAACAAAACGACAAGGTCGTGGCGGTCGTCGGGGACGCCAGCATCGTCAACGGCGTCAGCTTTGAGGGGCTCAACAACCTCGGGCTGGTCAAACGACAGCTCCTGATCGTGCTCAACGACAATTCAATGGCCATTGACGCGACGGTCGGGGCCCTGGCGAAGTACTTCTCCCGGTTGCGGCTGAGCCAGACCTATGAAGACCTGCGCAAGACCACCAGCGGCATCCTGGAGCACCTGCCGGTATTCGGCAGGGGGATGGAGGAGGCCCTGGAGTGGTTGAAGAAGGGTATCCGCATGGCGTTGCCGGCCAGTCAGATGTTCGAGAGCATGAACATTCCGTATTTCGGGCCGGTGGATGGGCATGACGTGGAGTCGCTGATCAAACTGTTCAAGGCGTTCGATCATCTGGAGTATCCGGCGATACTTCATGTGTATACGAAGAAGGGCAAGGGTTTTCATCCGGCCGGAAGCACGCCGACCCAGTTCCACTCGACCGGGCCATTCAAGATCAACGGCAAGACGGTCGAGCCGGAGGTCTACGGCGGCCGCGAGACCTTTACGCAGGCCTTCGGCAGGAGTCTGACGGCCCTGGCGCAGGAAGACGAGCGGATCGTGGCGATCACGTCGGCGATGTGCGATGGGACGGGGCTGGGGCAGTTCCGCAAGGCCTTCCCCGGGCGGTTCTACGACGTGGGAATCGCCGAGAGCGCGGCGGTGGATATCGCGGCGGGACTGTGCCGCGGCGGCCTGCGGCCGGTGGTGTGCATCTACTCGACGTTTTTGCAGAGGAGTTTCGACCAGGTCTTCCAGGAGGTCTCGCTGCAGAATCTGCCGGTGGTTTTCTGCGTGGACCGGGCGGGCTTCGTGGGTTCCGACGGGCCCACGCACCACGGTCTGATGGATATTGGGTACCTGCGGATGATGCCGAATCTTGTGCTGACGGCGCCGTCGAACGCGGCGGAGATGCAGGGGGCCTTGGCCTTTGCCCTGTCGCATACCGGCCCGGTGGTCATACGGTATCCGAAAGACGTGGTCCCGCCCGAGGAATCGGTCAGTCCGGCGTGTGCGGCTGCGTTCGAGTGCGGGCGCAGCATCGTGGTTCGCCCGGCCGAGGACCCCGACGTGTATATTGTGAACTACGGTAGCCTGCTGGCCGAGGCGCTGGAGGCGGCGCAGTTGTTGGCGGGTGAGTCCGTTTCCGTTGAGGTCGTCAACGCGAGGTTCGCCGCGCCCATCGACGAGCGACTGGTGGAGCTGGCGGCTAGGGGCAAGGCCATGGTGACGGTCGAGGACCATTCCCAGGCGTGCGGCTTCGGGTCGGCATTGTTAGAGGCGGCAGCGCACTGGGGCGCTCAGGGAGCCAAGCGTAAGGGCAGGAGGGCAAAGGCTGGGGATAAGCCGGTAGGCGGTATTTGTGTCTTGGGTGTCGGGCGCAGTTTTATAGGACGTGACTCACGGGGTCGCCAGCTCATGGAATCGGGCTTGAATGCCGAAGAGATAGCGACGGCCGCCAGAGAACTGCTGCAAGGACGCGGGGCCACGGAGCGCATACCATGTCAAAGGTGAAGTTATTGCCCAAGCTGTTGGTTTTCGGAGATCCGTCGAAGGGTCCGGTGGCGGAGGCGATAGCGGATTTCTCGGACTTTGTGCAAGGCCGGGCCGAGATAGCGGCGACGTGCGGGTTGGAGGAGTGCGTGGGCGAGCAGCTTGAGGGCTGCCGGTTTGCGGTGATATTCGGGGGCGATGGCAGTATCATTTCCGCGGCCAGACAACTCAGCGTCAAGCGTGTGCCCGTTATTGGTGTCAATATGGGCAAACTGGGCTATCTGGCGGAGTTTGGTCTGGGGGAAATAAAGGCGCTTTTTGATGATATACTGTCCGGGAAAGCGCCGATAGAGAGAAGGATGATGCTGGGCTGTCGCGTTGTGCGCGGCGGCCGTGAGCAATTCCGCTCGATGGCGGTCAATGACGTGGTCATCACGGCCGGACCGCCCTTTCGCATGATCGAACTGCAGATGGCGGTCGACGGCGAGCCCATCGGCGGGTGCGTGGGCGATGGTCTTATAATATGTACGCCCACGGGCTCGACGGCACATAACCTGTCGGCGGGCGGACCGATTCTGGCCGGTTCAATGGAGGCCATGGTCATCACGGCGATTTGCCCGCATTCATTGAGTTTTCGTCCGCTGGTCATCACGGCCGGCAGTGTGATCGAGGTGACGGGCGTTCGGGTCAACGAAGGCACGACGGTCTCGATTGATGGCCAGGTATCCATGCGGTTGACCGGCGACGACGTGGTTCACGTGGCGCGGGCCGACGGCGATTTCCTGGTGGTCGGCAACCCGCTGCGAAGCCGCTGGGATACGCTGGCGACGAAGTTAAGCTGGGCGGAGAAGCCCAAGTATAAAGAATGAGGGCCCAATGCCCTCGCCGTGTTGTACGTTCAGCACGAGTTCGGGCGGCCTTGAGGCCCCCGAAATCGTGTGTTTGACGGCGGAACAAGGGATTGCCGCCGATGGTAGAAACAGAGGGCCCTTACGGAGAAGGGGTGCGACAGGTGAACCTGCGAAGATAAGGTGCCGTAGCTATGAAACGCATTCATTCGACGATAACGGGCATGTCGGGGCGCCGGAGCGTGCTTCTGGCGGCGGTGGTTCTCATGTGCATGGCGGCCGCGGCCGAGAGCCGCTACGCGGATCGCTACAACGTGCCTTCGACGCGGCGCCGCGTGTCGACCAATCCCATCGGACCGGGGACGATGCCACCGACGCGCTACCAGGATGGGCTGGTTTCCAGTCCGGACCCGACGAACGACAGCGGGAATATGCTGGTGACGGGGAACGTGGCCGGAGGGATGCACTTTCGCGGCCAGGTTCCGTATGGTAGCAGGACGGATTTCTACGCGCCTCTGGGTTCGACGCAGTTCGATTCGTTCCTCAGGATGTCCGGTGGGGGCGAGGGTCTGCGGCAGTATGATTACCGGGGTAACTACCCATACCAGCCGTATTTCTCGACCGGTTCGACGGTGGCGACGCAACGCTGGGACTATACGGGCGGCTACGACCTGAGCGGGGGCCGTCTCGTGGCGCAGCCGCAGGTCTATGGATTGCAGCCGATCCACCGCAGCGACCAGGTGATGGACACGACCGAGACCCTTCGGACGCGGGATGACATGGGACCGCTACTCTCCCGGACGCCGGGGGAACTCGAGAGGATCATCGCCAGTGAGACCCGGCCACAGAAGGCGATGCACGGCCTGACGACCGATCAGTACCAATCGGAGTTGCGGAGTATCCGGGCGGAGGTCGAACGGCTTCTGGACCGGATGGAGGCGATGGGCGAGGACCCGACAACGGGTACGACGCCGATCCGCCGGCCCGAAGAGGGCATGGGCACGCCGACGGAGACGGACGGGGATACATCCCGGAGCTACTCCGACATGACGCTGGAGCAGCTACGCAGTCGGCTGGCCGAGGAGCGGGTTGCGTCGGTGGGCAAGGCGGGCGATGACGGCAAAGGGGTTTATCCGGTGGGCGATACGGGTGGTTCGGACAGCATCCAGTCGCAGATAGACGACCTGATGCGGCGCATTGAGGCCGCCGAGTCACAGGCCCCCTCGAAGGCCCCGACGGATCTGTCCGCGAATCGTGGGCCGGGCCAGAGGAACATCGCCGATGTGGAGTCCTGGCCGGCGCAGTATTTGGAGGACGCAATGGGCCGGGCGACGGCGCTTCGTCACACCCCATCCGAATCGGTTGACCCGCGAACCGGGCAGCAGCGATCGGCAGCGCCGGCGACCGAGAGCATAGAGAATCTCTCGCAGCGGGAGATCACGGCCCGCGCCGAACAGATCATGGGCGTTCACAAGGACCTGGAGTCGTACAGCAAGGCCCAGGCGCAGCAGTATTTGCAGGCGGGCGAGACCTACATGCGGCAGGGGCGGTTCTATCGGGCCGTCGATGCCTACAAAATAGCGCTGTTGTACGAGCCGCGCAACGCCCTGGCGTGCGCCGGCCGCGGCCACGCCCTGTTCGCCGCCGGCGAGTACATGAGCAGCGCATTGTTCCTGACGCGGGCGCTGAGCGCATTCCCGGAGTACGCACAGCACAAGGTGGACCTGGTCGCGCTGATCGGGACCGAGACGCTGGAGACGCGGATCGCCGACATCAAGGACCGCCTGAACCTGATCGACACGGCCGAACTTCGGCTCGTGCTGGGCTATGTCTACTTCCGCATGGGCGATATCTCCGCGGCCCAATCCATGCTCGCCGCCGCCGCGCCGGCCCTGGGCGACAACCCGGCGCTCAAGGCCATCCGCGACGCCATGGCGAAGTAGGATCTGCGATTTACGATTTGGCTATTGCCGCGATTGCCTTATGGTCGTCTCCCGCTCCGGCGTAAATCCTGGTTTGTCCCTGATTGTTACTTCCCCACGCCCGAATCGTCCCGTCGGATTGCAGTCCCAG
>DSDB01000231.1 GCA_011057845.1 Phycisphaerales bacterium
CGGCCCGGGCCGCGGACCCAGAGGTTCAGTGTGCGAAATGGGCGCCATGTTCTTCGAGATCTACTACTATATCGCCATTGCCGCTATCACGCTGGAGACGCTCTTTCTCCTGCTGACGTTCCGCAACTACCGCTTCGTCATGCACAAGTACCACAAGGTCCGCGGCTGGCACAAGGCTCCGGTCTGCCTGATCGTTCCCTGCAAGGGCCTGGACCCCGGTTTCGCCGATAATATCGCCTCTTTCTTCCACCAGGACCACTCCGACTACCGTCTGTGGTTTGTCGTAGGCCACAGGTCCGACCCGGCTTACGATGAACTCCAGCGTCTGATTGAACGATTTGCCACCAGCTCCAAGGCCCGCGAGACCCAAGTCCTTGTCGCCGGCCCGGCTACCGGATGCAGCCAGAAGATTCACAACCTTCTATACGCCTATGACCGGATCGGCAATGACGTTGATATCCTGGCCTTTGCCGATTCCGACATCCGCGTCCGGCCGGACTGGCTCAGCCACCTCGTCTGGCCCCTGCGACAGTCGCGCTACGGCGCCTCCACAGGCTATCGGTGGTTCATCCCCAAGACATCCAATCTGCCGAGCCTCATCGTTGCCTGCCTCAACGGCAAGATCGCCCAGCTCCTCGGCAATATGCCCTTCAATCAGGCCTGGGGCGGCTCCATGGCGGTCGAAGTCCGCGTCTTTCGCGAGGCCGGCATCGACCGCCTCTGGAGGAAGGCCCTCAGCGATGATCTGTCTCTGACGCGGGCCATCAAACGTATCGGCATGAAGCTCTCGTTCGTCCCGGCATGTCTGGTCCCCTCGTATGACTCGTTCACGTGGAGGCAGCTTTTCGAGTTCGCCCGACGCCAATTCCTCATCGCTCGCATCTACGCCCCCGGCACGTGGCTATTCGGGTTGGTCTTTTCCTTTCTGACGGTGCTGGGTATCTGGGGCGGCATCACGGCGGCTGTCTACGCGGTCTCGGCCGACATCACGCCGTCGGCCCTCTATATCGCGGTTCCCTGCGTCTTCCTGCTGACCCAGCTCGGCCAGGCCCTCATCCGGGGGCGGATGATCGCCCGCGTCCTGCCCGAGGACACTGCCCGCCTGAGGCCGAGTTTCATCGCTGATATCCTCGGCTGCTGGATCATGTCCACCCTCTTGTTCATCTTCATCTTCATCTCGGGCTTCGGCTACACCATTCGCTGGCGGGGCATCCACTACAGGCTCCTGGGCCCAACCGACGTGCGTATCAAAGGCGTGGATTCTCCCTTCGACCCCGCCGGGTGAAGTAGACTCGCATCTCAACGTTCAGCCGCACCGCCCTCGCCGCCGCCGACCAGATGAATGCGGTTCTTTCCGCTGCGTTTGGCCTCCAGCAGGGCCTCGTCGGCTCGTTGAAACAACTCCTCGATGCTATCACTATCCCGTGGAAAGCTTGCCAGACCGCCGCTGATCGTCAACTCGCCCTTGCCGCGAGGCCCCAGCAGGCCCAGTTCCGAGCGTTCCAACTCGCGCTGAAAACGCTGCGCGATGAAGACCGGTTCGCGCGGGTGGTCGGCGCGTGAACGCCGCTCGGCGACGGCCCCGCCGCGGGCGACCCGAGGATCATCCCAGAAGATCACCGCGAATTCATCACCCCCGATCCGCCCGACCACGTCGTGCTCGCGGCAGCACCGCGTCATGAGCGAGGCGGCTTCGCGGAGAATCTTATCGCCCGTCGGATGCCCGTACACATCATTATAATGCTTGAAATCGTCGATATCAAATACCAACAGCGTCACCCGTCCGGCCTCGGCCGCGGCCAGTTCGATGATCTGCCGCCCGAACTCCCGAATATAGCGTCGATTCTTCAACCCGGTCAGATCGTCCTGTGTCGCCAGCCGCTCCAGCTCCCGCATTCGCTCGACTTCGCCGGCATCCGATCGGACGGGTTCGCTCATGGCCACTGAGCCTGGCTGACCCCTGGCATCCGCCTGCCCCAGCAGCTCGGCCACGCTCGTCGGCAGAATCACATAGTCATCGGCCAGAGGGCGGCCGTCCTCGATCGTCCGCACGAGCCGCGCCGCCTGAGGTTCCTCGAACATCCTCGCCAGAATCACCAGCCGGGCCCGCTCATTCGCCTCGCGCAGCCCCCGCAGGACCGCCGCCAGCCGGCCCGTCATATCGGCGGCGACCACGGCGATCACGGAAAATCCCCGCCCGGCCGCGTCGATCCCGTCCAGCGCGTTGGCCCGCACCTCGCATCGCGCCTCGATCGAGCCTGCCGCGGCCAGCGCCGCCGCATCACCAATCAGCAACAAACGTCTTGCCGATCCAACCGTTTCATCACCCCTGCGTATCATCGACTCAGACACCGCTGCAACTCCTCGCGAAACAGGCCACATCCGGCCCGCCCGGCCGTTGGCTCGTCCACCCTACCTTAGCATATCCGCCCCCGCACGTCAATGCCTTCTCGGTGATGCCGATGTCACGGCAGGCGACCCGGGTCTTCGGACGCCGGCAGACCCGCCAGATTTTTCTTCACCCGCTCCACGTACAGGTTGTCCGGGTACTTGGCCACGAAATCATCCAGCGTCTTCCTTGCCTCAGCCAGCAACCGGGCCTTGCGCTGCAGGTCCTCGGCGGGCGACTCGCGCCACAGCCCGATCCGCAGCAGACCCAGTCGATACAGCGCCTCAGCGCCTCCGTCGGCGTCCGGGTGGGTATGGTGAATCTCCTCGAAGCGGGCGGCCCGCCCCTGGTCGTCCTCGATCAGCCGGGCTTTCGCCAGGAGGACATTGTCCCGCAGCGGGTCCATCTCGCCCATCTGTTCCAGCAGACGGTTCAGATGCCATGAATACTCCGTCGTGCACGGATTGAGCATTACGAACTCGGCCAGATGCCGCTGCGAACTCGGTTCATCCGTGCGGTTCTGCGGCCCGATAAGACTGCGAAGCTCGGCGCATTTACGTCTGAGGTCATCAAGTTTTGACGTCGTGATCACCGTATCCGACGGCGGTTTGAACGGCTTGAAAATGGTATCGTCGTCCGTCGCGGACTGCTCCAGGCGCGACAACCGCTCACGGATCATGCTCTCGGCCTCCGCGGCCAGGGCGTCGGCCTGTTCAAAACGCCCCGCCCCCGCCCAGTGCCTGGCAATCCGCCACCGCGCCTCGATGGACTCCGGCGACCGCCCGAAATCCCGATACAGCCGGTGCCACAAGCCCGCCGACCGTTGCAGGGGATAATCGTTTCGGAAACGCAAGACCTCCCTGCGGTCCAGCAACGCCACATCCGGGCTGTATTCGCTCAATAGCGCCTTGTAGTACAGGGCTATCGCCATACGAGGGCTTTCGGACCGCTTCTTGACAAACTCCGCGTAGATGAATCGCGGCAACCACGACGGACGATGCGGCGCTATGAATCGATCATACTGCGCATCCAGCCGCTCTTTCGCCTCCATGTACCGCAACTCGTCGGGAACGACAAACCAACTCGGCCACCGATCATACGCCAGCTCGAATTGGATCCGGCGCTTCAGCTCCGCCCGCAAAGGGATGGGATCGGTCGGGAAGAAGAACCCGGCGAAATGCGTCTTCGCCTGCGGACTCGTGATCGTCGCGTCCAGCGCCTCGGTCAGGCTGTGATCGCGAAATGCCGGCGCCTGTTCGGGATTGTGCTTGGCCACGTAAAGCTGATAGTCCAACTCGTCGAAGCCGACGTGCCGGTCGAACACCGTCGCCGCAATCACCAGCGTCGCCGTGGAGAAGATCCACACCAGACCCGGCCGATACCGGGTGAAATGCCCGATCGCCAGCACAAACCCGGCCATGGCCATGCCGCTCAGCCAGGCGCAGATCCACGGCGTGAACGAGAAACCCCATTCAATCGGCCCGGCGGCCTTCGCCGAACCGAAGATGCCCCAGTAGAGAAGCTGCGGCGTCGTGCAAAGCAGGATGGCGATGATACGAGACCGAAATCGAAGGGGCCGGCATGCCGTCGCCACGCTGCTGATCACCAGGAAGAACGCCAGGCCCGGAAGGCCCGCCGCCAAAACCACCGCCAGGATGAACGGCACACTGTACCGGAAGCTCATCAACTGGCTCACCAGGGGCGGCACGATGCCGAACAGACCCATCAACAAGCCCAGCACCAGAATCTGCCAGGGATACTCGAAGATGCTCGTGCCCGTCGTGACCAGCCGATCCAGCCGCCATTGGCTTGGGCTGAACACGGCGTCCGGGTCAAACGTCCAGAACCGCCCCGTGACGATCCGCGACCACATCAGACAGCCCAGTACAAAGACCACCAAGGCAAGAAACTGGCACCACTGGACGTTCTTGTGGCTGTAATGCAGCGTCGGACCGGCCGTCATGAACGACTTCGCGACGGCCTTCGGCGTCTTTTCTGACTGTGTTTCCGCCATGTCAGGTGATGCGGACATTCATCCGCCGTCGGGTATTGCTCGTCCGCCGGCGGTCCGACTCAACGCGGCCGTCCGCCGGGCGAAACGTCTGCTAAGTCCCTTCTTCGCTGCTGGCAAGGTATACCACCTGTTCCGGCGTCAACGTGTCGATTCGCAGACCCATCGCCCGAAGCTTGAGCTTGGCCACCTGGTCCTCGACGCTCGTCGGAACCTCATGCACGGCCACCGACAGCTTGCCCGCCTTCTTCATGGCGTACTCGGCCGTCAGCGCCTGCGTCGCGAAACTCATATCCATCACGCTCGCCGGATGCCCCTCCGCCGCCGCCAGATTGATCAGCCGCCCCTCGGCCAACAGGTGAATCCGGCGTCCGCCCGGCAGAATATATTCATCCACGCAACGGCGCACGTTTTTTCGGACCTTCCGGCTCAGTTTCTCAAGCGCCGGGATATCCAGTTCGACGTTGAAGTGTCCGCTGTTGGCCACGACGGCGCGGTCCTTCATCGCCTTGAAGTGTTCCCCGCGGATCACATGCTTGTTGCCCGTCAGCGTTACGAACAGGTCCCCGATCTTCGCCGCCTGCGCCATCGGCATCACCTGGAAGCCGTCCATCGCCGCCTCCAGCGCCTTGATCGGGTCGATCTCGGTCACAATCACGATTGCGCCCATCCCGCGGGCCCGCATGGCAAAACCCCGCCCGCACCAGCCGTAACCGGCCACCACCACGTTCTTGCCCGCCATCAGGAAGTCCGTCGCGCGAATGATCCCGTCGACGGTGGACTGGCCGGTCCCATAGCGATTGTCGAACAGATGTTTGGTCGCGGCGTCGTTGACGGCGATCACGGGAATGCAGAGCCGGCCCGCCTTGGCCATCGCGCGAAGGCGAATCACGCCCGTGGTTGTCTCCTCCATGCTGGCGATGATCCGCCCGGCGTCCTTCTTGCGCCGGCCGTGCAGTTCATTCACCAGATCGGCCCCATCGTCGAACGTGATCACCGGCTTATGGTCGATGCACGCGTAGATGTGGTCGTAGTAGCTCTTGCGGTTTTCGCCGCAAACGGCGAAGGTCGCAATCCCGAAGTCCTTGACCAGCGATGCGGCCACATCGTCCTGCGTACTCAGCGGGTTCGATGCGCACAGCGCCACGTTCGCCCCCGCCTCCTTCAGCGCCCGCATCAGGTTGGCCGTCTCGGCCGTCACGTGCAGACACGCCGACACGTTCAGGCCCTTGAGCGGTTTGTTCTTTCGGAACCGCTCCCGGATTGCCGCCAGCACAGGCATATCGTTATCGGCCCACAGAATCCGCTTCTTTCCCAGCGGCGCCAGAGCCATATCCGCAACATCATACTTCATGCACACACCCTTTCAGTAGACACCCGTCAAAGCCAAGTATTATAGTGCCCCCGCCCGGCCGCTGCAACTATTCCTAAATCCTGTTGACCGCGAAAACCGCCCCCGCGGCCCAATATCGCCCCCCATCCCCCTGGTTATCGGCCCCTATACCCGCACTCCGCCGCGGGCCTCTTGTCGGGTCGCTTGTTGTTTTTTTGCCATTTGCTATTTGCTATTTACTCTATAAAGGTGCACTTCCCACGGCCCGAACGAGTCCTCAAACCTCCCATCCATGCAATCCAGCCGCCGCTGTTCGCCCAGCACCTCGACCTCGCGTCCGCCGTCGGCCCCGGCCACCCGGAACGCCGCCTTCGTCCGTCCACTACGCATGGCCACCGCAAACACATAGACATCGTCGCCGACCTGCCGGGCTGTCGCCGCCACCGGCACATCGGTGTTCTCGGTCTCGACCGTCAACATCCCATCCGCCGTCTCGGCATTGATCACCACCGCCAATTCCGCGACCTGGGCGTTGATCTTCGTTACGGCCGCCAACATCTCCGCGTCGCTCAGCAGGGCCGATTCATTGAAACGCGGCTGCCATTCATGGACGAAGTAGATCAGGCCGCGGGAGCCGTGGATGATGGACATCCAGACCTCGGCCCGCACCTCCTGCGGGGTCGCCTTGCGGTTGGGGTTGCCGATTCGCGTACACTCGATGCAGTTCCAGACGACCTTCCTGCCCTCGCTCCACTGCACGAGCCGTTCGACGCCCCGGGCCACGAACCACAGATTGCCCGCGACCTCCGGCTTGTCATGCACCGCCGGGTAGATGTCGAATGATACGATATCGCAGCCCTGGATATACAGCGGGTAATCCTCCGGGTGATTGGTCCGCACGCCCCGGCCGTACCAGCCATCCCACGCGACCCCCTGGCCCAGGTTCAGCAGGACCGGCCGAGTCGGGTCCGCCGCCTTGATCCGCTCATAATCGGCGACGATTCTTTCCGGCGGCACCGGTGGCCCGTAGCCCTTGCCCTCGCCGAGCGACTGGGCGTTATCCGGCTCATCCCCGTGCATCCATGCGATAATCGTCGGGTCGTCCTTGTGCGCCAGCCCCACCCGGTTCTGCGAACAAATCACCTTCATCCCGGCCTCCTTGAGGGTCGAAAGCTGCTCCTCCGTAGGCCCCCGCCACAGCCCCACATAGACATTGATCCCCGCCGCCTTGTACCGGGCCGCATTGGCCGGACTCTGCAACCACACCGCAATCGGAAAATACGAAGCCTCCTTCGAAGGCCCCATCTCCCACTTCGCATGGGCTGAAGCCACCGGAGCATCCGACTTCGCTTCGAGTGCTCCGCAGATTGAGACTACCGTGGTCAAGATCAAGCTGCATTTCACGCCCATGGGAAGACCTCCTTACAGAGTCGAGTCGAGAAACGTGCACATCGGAGTCACACACCACAGCCGGTATTCTATCAGGACCACCGGGTGTGCACATGACAAAAATCCTGCCCCCCCAACTTGACAACCCTCGACAGCCGGTGGTATCGTGTGATGCGCAAAGGCTCCCCTGCGCCGGACAAGGCGGCCTATCGCTGTTCCGGCGTGTCGCTTGTGAAGAGATGGCGCCACGAACGGTATGAATACACCTGCGAGGTATGGATTGACGTTCAACGGAATCAGGGCGTTGGAGCTGCTGAAGCTCGGGACCCGCCTTGCGAACGCCTGCTTTCGCAAAGGTCAGGAGGAGGCGATCCGGCACGTTGTCGAAGGGGCCGGACGACTCCTGCTGGTGCAGAAGACCGGCTGGGGCAAGAGCTTCGTCTACTTCATCGCCGCCAAGCTGCTTCGCGAGAGGGCGATGGGGCCAGCCCTGCTTATCTCCCCCTTGCTGGCCCTCATGCGGAACCAGATTGCCGCTGCTGAGAGGATGGGCGTGCGGGCCGAGACCATCAACTCCGACAACAGAGAGAGATGGAGCGACGTCGCCTCCGCAATCGAACGGGATACGGTGGACATTCTCTTGATTTCGCCTGAACGGCTGGCCAACGAACAGTTTCGCTCGGAGGTTCTCGCGGGAATCGCTCGCCGGCTCGCGCTGCTGGTGATCGATGAAGCGCACTGCATCTCCGACTGGGGACATGATTTCCGCCCCCACTATCGTCTTCTGGAGCGAATCGTACGCACCTTGCCCGTGAATGTCCGGCTTCTGGCGACGACGGCGACGGCGAACGACCGGGTTATGGACGACTTGCAGAAAGTGCTAGGGCCGGAACTTCACGTTTCCCGAGGCGATTTGAACCGCCCATCGCTGGTGCTGCAAACGATGCGATTGCCCAGCCAGGCGCAGCGCCTGGCCTGGATTGCCGCCCAAGTGCCGGCATTGGCGGGGCATGGCATCATCTACACCCTCACCGTGCGTGATGCCGTGCAGGTGGCGGACTGGCTCAAGTCGCGCGGCCTGAATGTGGAACCCTACACGGGCGAAACCGGGGACAGCCGTCCCATGCTCGAACAGGCGCTGCTGGACAATCGCGTGAAGGCGCTTGTGGCAACAACCGCTCTTGGCATGGGCTTTGACAAGCCGGACCTGGCATTTGTGATACACTACCAGGCGCCTGGTTCCGTGGTGGCTTATTACCAGCAGGTCGGCCGGGCCGGCCGGGCCCTCGATGCTGCCTACGGCATACTGCTGAGCGGCGAAGAAGACATTGACATCACTGACTACTTCATCGACACCGCCTTTCCGACCGAGTCGGAAGTATCAGACGTGCTTGATGCTCTTGAGACTGTGCCTGAAGGTCTCTCAATTCCTGAACTGATGGCCAGGATCAACCTGAGCAGAGGGCGTATCCAGAAGACGATAGACCTGCTGTCACTGGAGTCGCCATCACCCATCGCAAGGCAGGAGTCAAAGTGGCAGCTAACCGCCTCAGACCTCAGCCCTGCTTTCTGGGAACGAGCCCGGCGTTTGACCGACCTGCGGCGATTCGAACAGCGCCAGATGCAGGATTACGTGAACCTGCGTTGCGGACATATGGAGTTTCTCGTCCGGGCCTTGGACGGCGATCCCGGCCCAATCCGCCCGCCTGCGTTGCCGCCGCTGCCGACAACCGCTGATCCGGTTCTTGTGCGAGAAGCCGTAGCATTTCTGCGTCGGACAAGTCTGCCGATTCAGCCTCGCAGACAGTGGCCGGCCGGCGGAATACCGGAGTACAACCTCACGGGACGAATCCCACCGGAGTTTCAGTCGCAGCCCGGCAGGGCATTGTGCGTCTGGGGGGATGCGGGGTGGGGAGGCTTGGTGCGCGACGGGAAATACCGTGATAGGTGTTTTTCGGATGAATTGGTGCGGGCGTGCGCGGAGCTGGTTGCGGAGTGGAGTCCTCGACCGGCACCCGAGTGGGTCACTTGCGTCCCTTCGCTGCGGCATACCGAACTCGTACCAGATTTCTCAAGACGCCTGGCGGCGGCGATTGGGCTGCCCTTCCATGCGGCGTTGCGAAGAACGGAAGCTCGGCCGCAACAGAAGAACATGGCCAACAGCATCCAACAGGCATCGAATGTCGTCGGCTCCCTTGCAATAAGTGCACAACGGCCGCCCGTCGGACCTGTTTTGCTGGTCGATGATATGGTTGACTCCAAATGGACGCTGACCGTGGCGGCATGGTGTCTGCGGTCCCACGGTGTCGAAGAAGTCTTTCCGCTGGCCCTTGCACTGACGGGAAAAAGGGAATGAACAACATACTCTCATCCAATACACAGGCGATTCTGTTGCTGACGGCGCCGCTTATCGTAAGCAAGGGACAGGAACCTGCGGACGTTCTGACAATGGGGCAGTACAAACAACTGGCCGGGTTCCTGCGCCGGCAAGACCGGCAGGCCGGCGACTTGCTCACATTGCAGGCCCAGGAGTTGCTCGACGAGTGCGAACATCTGATCGCTCCCGAGAGACTTCGCCGGTTGCTGGACCGTGGCTTTCTTCTGAGTCAGGCGGTGGAGCGATGGACGGCTCGGTCCATCTGGGTGGTCAGTTCAAGCGATGATGAGTACCCGCGACGCCTCAAGCAACAGCTCAAAGATGATGCCCCCCCCATTCTGTATGGGTGCGGGGATGCGGGTATTCTTGATACAGGGGGCTTGGCCGTCGTCGGTTCGAGGCACGTGGATGATGCGCTGCTTGCCTACACGGAGCATATTGGCTGGCTTGCGGGCGCGGCGGGCTGCACCCTCGTCTCGGGGGGCGCCCGCGGCGTTGACCAGGCGGCGATGCGAGGAGCTATCGAGGCAGGAGGCAAGGTCGTGGGTGTGCTGGCCGATAGTATGGAACGCGCAGTGCTCAATCGTGAGCATCGCGCCCTTTTGATGCGACGGCAGCTGGTCGTAGTCTCTCCCTACGATCCCGCGGCCGGATTCAATGTTGGACACGCCATGCAGCGCAACAAGTTGATCTACGCTCTGGCGGATGCGGGGCTTGTCGTAAGTTCGGATTTTGAGAAAGGCGGAACTTGGGCCGGCGCCGTCGAGCAACTTGATAAACTGCATCTTGTCCCTGTGTACGTCCGGGCTACTGGCGACGTGGGCGATGGCATCGAAAGCCTCCGACGCAAAGGAGCGCTGCCGTGGCCGAATCCCGAAACACCAGAGGCACTGGCTGAGGCCCTTGTTCCGGAGGCGCGGCCCGAGAACCCTGGCAGCCGCAAGCCCGTGAAGATGCTATGGGACCTGGCCGATCAGTAAGCTATCTGGAGTGCTGTGCAGACGGTCTCGTTGGCAACCAACCAGACATTATCATAATCATAAGGAGGCAGATATGAGTATTGGGCGTAGTAATAGTTCACGACGTGATTTTCTCAAGCGGTCGGCGTTGTCGGGGGCGGCTTTGTCGCTGCCGGGGTGGTTTGTGGAGGAATCGCTGGGTCAGGAGCGGCCGGCGGCCCCGGCGGCGCCCAGTGAGACCCTTCAGTTGGCCTTGATCGGCTGCGGGGGGCAGGGGCGCGGCGATGCGCGGAATGCCTCGCGGCACGGCAAGATCGTGGCCGTTTGCGATGTTGACGCGGGCCACCTGGCCGCCGCCAGAAGGGACTTCCCCGACGCCGAAGGCTATTCGGACTTTCGCAAGCTGCTCGAACGCAACGACATCGACGCCGTCATCTGCGGCACGGTGGACCACTGGCACACCCTGATTGCCATGGCCGCCATGAAAGCGGGCAAGGACATCTACTGTGAGAAGCCCCTGACGCTCACCATCGACGAGGGCAGGCGCCTGGCCGAGGTCCAGAAGCAGACCAACCGCATCCTCCAGACCGGCACCCAGCAGCGAAGCGACGCGCACTTTCGCCTGGCCTGCGACCTTGTCCGCAACGGCCGCATCGGCAAGATCGAGAAGGTCGAGGTCTGGCTGCCCGCCGGTCTGCGGCAGGGTCCGTTTCAGGTATCGGCCGTGCCGCAGGGCTTCGACTACGACTTCTGGCTTGGTCAGACGCCGCAAACGCCCTATGTCAAGGAGCGCACGCACTTCAGCTTCCGCTACTGGTGGGAATACTCCGGCGGCACGATGACCGACTGGGGCGCGCACCACAATGACATCGTCCTGTGGGCCCTCGACAAGGATGGCTCCGGTCCGGTCTCCATCGAGGGCAAGCAACTGGTTGATATGATCCCCGGCGGCTTCACGGCCGCCAGCGAATACTCGCTTACCTACACCTACGACAACGGCGTCGTCCACACCTGCAACAGCACCACCGCCAGCGAATGGCACGGCGGCGTCAAGGACCGCAACGGCCAGCAGCACGGCATCAAGTTCCACGGCTCCGACGGCTGGATCTGGGTCACACGCGGCGTTATCACCGCCAACGACCGCTCGCTGCTGACACAGAAACTGCCCGAGGACGCCCCCCGCGTCTATGTCAGCAACGACCACATGGCCAACTTCATCGATTGCGTCAAGACCCGCAAGCCCACCATTTGCCCGGCGGATGTCGGCCACCGCTCGGCGAGTCTGTGCCACCTGGGCGTCATCGCCATCCGTCTGGGCCGCAAACTCAACTGGGACCCCGCCAAAGAGCAGTTCGTCGGCGACAGCGAGGCGGACACCTACATCGCCCGCCCCATGCGAAAACCCTACGATTACGATATGATCTGACAATGTGGTCCGGTAAATGGCGACAGAGACAGGAGCGGCTCAGACACGCGCTGCGCAATAGCCGTCTGCACCGCATCCTCGGTGAACGGCTGTTCCATATTCACGTATGGAAGATCGACAAGCGGTCCATCGCGGGCGGCCTGTCGCTGGGCCTGTTTGTCGCCTTCACCCCCACGATACCGTTTCAGATGTTCCTCTGCGCCGTCGGTTGCGTCTTCCTGCGGCTCAATCTGCCCGTCGCGTGGCTGGCGTGCTGGGTCACCAATCCGCTGACCGCCCTGCCCATCTACCTGGCCGCCCGTCGGCTCGGCGTGTACTTGCTGGATAGTTCCGGCGTCGCCGCCGGGGTGTTGCACCTGTTTCATCTGACCGGCGCGCCCGCCAGGGTCATCGAGCAGAGCCTCTACCTCTGGAGCGGATGCCTGATCTTCTCAATCGTCTCGGCCCTGCTCGGCAACCTGGTCGTCCGCCTGCTCTGGCGGCTACCCCGCCGGATCCGTCCGAAGGCCGCCCGCTGAGCAACCGCTTTACGTCTCTTCCTCCGTACAAGCCCTGAATCGGCTTTCCGTTGCGGGCAGCTATCCGTAGATGTATCATACACTCGACATACCGCGAAGATACAACGGAGCCGAAAATGGCCGTCACGACGCTGGATTTGACTGGAATATGGCAGTTCAAGGAGTACCCGACCTACGCACGGCGTATGCGCGACCTCGAACCGGCGCATCCGCGGGCCGGCTGGCTCGACACGCCGGTTCCATCCTCCATCTACAGCTCTCTCATCCACGCCGGCCGAATCGACCCGGCCGACCTCGACGCCAACCCGGAGGCGTATCAGGGCCTCTCCGACAATCCCTGGGTCTACCGCAAGGTCTTCGACGTCCCCGCCGACCTGCTCGAATGCCCCCGCAAGCACCTCGTCTTCGAGGGCCTCGACACCATCGCGGGCATCTGGCTCAACGAGAAGCTCGTCGCCCGCACCGACAACATGTTCATCGGCCACCGCTTCGACATCACGGACCTGCTCAAGCCCGCCGGCAACGTCCTGCTGGTCAAGTTCGAGCCGCCCGTCAAGCACGCCCAGCGTTTGATGAAACGCCACGCCGCCTTCACCAACGCCGGCTTCAGCAACCCTCACCGCGTCTACATTCGCAAGGCCCAGTACCAGTTCGGCTGGGATTTCGCCCCGACGCTGCCCGGCTGCGGCATCTGGCGGCCGGTTCGCATCGAGGGCCTGCACGCCGCCCGTATCGCCGACGTCCACATCCGCACGATTGACCTGGCCGAGAAGACCGCGGACCTGCGCATCGCCGTCACGCTCGACGCCGTCGAAGACACCGACCTCATCTGTACGCTCGCCGTCACCGGCCCCGGATTCGCCACCGCCTGCGACCTGTCCTTCAGTCCGGGTCAGCACACCCACTCCACCGTCATCCACGTCCCATCGCCGCATCTCTGGTGGCCCAACGGCCACGGCGGCCAGCCCCTCTACATCCTCGACCTCGAACTCAAGACGCGCCGCCGAACCATCGACCGCCACACCGCGAAATTCGGCATCCGCACTATCCGGCTCCAATGCCCTGTCGCCGATCCGGGCGCCCGCCACGACGCAGAGCCCGCCTTCCAGTTCATCGTCAACGGCCGTCCTATTCGCGTCAGAGGCGCTAACTGGACCCCTGCCTCCATGCACCCCGGCGACCTGACCGACGCGCGCTACGAGGCCCTCCTCCATGCCGCCCGCGACGCCCATATGAATATGCTGCGCGTCTGGGGCGGCGGGTATTATGAATCCGACCGCTTCTACGACCTGTGCGACGAACTGGGGCTGCTCGTCTGGCAGGATTTCATGTTCGCCTGCGCCTATTACCCCGACCGCCAGTGGTTCGGCGACCAGGTCCAGGCCGAGGCCGTCCGCACCATCGAACGCCTCCGCAACCACCCCTGTCTGGCCCTATGGTGCGGCAACAACGAAATCGACTGGCTCCACGCCATCGGACAGCTCGGTAAGGGACGTAAGTTCTACGGCAAGGCCATCTTCCACCAGATACTGCCTCGCCTGGTCGCCCAGCTCGACGGCGACACCAGCTACATCCCAACCACCCCTCTGGCCACCGGAGACGGATTCCTGCCTCTGCAGGACTTTCACTCAGACCTCGCCGCCGCACGCCGCCGAGAAAAACCCGCTCCGAGGCCCCTGACCACGCACCGCTGGGATGTCTGGTCGGGCTGCCGGCCTGTCCGCCGCTACCTCTGCCCGGCTGAGGACGTCCCGGCGTTCGTTACCGAATTCGGACTCCAGGCGCCTCCAGCGGCAGCGACGATCCGCCGTTTTGGCACAGACCTCCGCATCCAGTCGCCGACCTTCGAGAAGCACAACTACCAAATCGACGGCAATGCCCGGCTCCATGCTTACACCGCCGCCGGCTTCGCTCCAACGGCGGACCTCGACCGCTTCGCCTACCACGCCCAACTGACCCAGGCCCGCTCCGTCAAACAGTACGTCGAATTCCTCCGCATCCACAACCGCCGTAACAGCGGAGTTCTGTTCTGGCAGTTCAACGAACCAGCGCCCGCCATAAGCTGGTCGGCCGTCGACGTCGACGGCCGACCCAAGGCCCTGTACTACTACGCCCGGCGTTTCTACGCCCCCGTGCTCGTGACCATCGTGCCGTGCCTCGATGAGCCGACCACCGGCCTGGCCCGGCCGCTGCGTCCGGAGGCCGTCGTCGTCGTCAACGACTCGCCGGCCACCATCACGGCCACCCTCGAGGCCCGCCTGCTCCACTTGACCGGCCGATTGCTCGATCGAATCACCTTCCCCGTCCTGGTGGGGCCGTTCAGCGTCTCAACGCCGTTGAAGCTCCCCCGCGCGCTCGTCACCCCGGATGCCTCGCGCTGCTGTGCCCTGCACCTGCTGCTCAAGCAGGATGACACCGCCATAGCCCGCAATCTCTTTCTCTATGTCCCCGACAAGCACATCCAATGGCCCCCGGCGAATATCTCGGCGCACACCGAGCGTCTGACCGACACGGTCTGGGAGGTTGCCCTCACCGCCGACGCCGTCGCCAAAGACCTGCGAATCACCAGCGAACCACCGGCGGCGTTCAGCGACAATTTCCTCGACGTCATACCCCCAAGACCCGCGAAGATTCACGTCACGTATCCTCCCGAAGGCACAACCGAGGCCCCGGTACTGACGTTTCGATCCGTGACAAACCCGTAACATCCCGAAACAGGCCACCACCCTCCCACCGGCCCCGGGGCATCCAGTATCGAGTATCGACACCTACCGCCGGTACAATCCCTGATACTCCTGCATATACATCTCTTCGTACAGGGCCGTATCGACAGGCGCGGGGCCACCCCGGCCGCTCCCGCCGACCCTGCTGCCTGACGACCGCAACGGCTCGATCGGCGTCGTCATCGCCTTCTGAACGTCCGACCGCGCCACCTGGAGTTCCCGAGGCCAGTACGTCGCCCCGATCGGCAGATGCAGAATCTCCAGGCCGTCGAAACTATACAGCATCTCGAAATACTGAACCTGCCGCATCGTACGGCCCGCGATCCAGTCATCCACGCTCGCCACGTCCACCACCACCGCCCCGGTGCGAAAGTCAATCTCATCCGGGTTCGCCGGGTCCGCCTGCGGCACCGGCGAGATCCCATACATATACGGATCATCCTCATACATATCCAGCGCCCGCCGCGGCGCCTTCTTGACCTGCTCCACCACGGTCCCGATGGTCTCGCCGCAGCGGACGCTGAAGTTCTGGCTGCGCCAGTAGCCCATGTAATACTTGGCCACTTCAACGCCCACAATCTTCGCGGCCGGCTGGACGTCGCCGGCGAACAGATACATCCTCCGCGGCACGTAAATCGGCCCCAGCACATCCGAATACGCGCTCCACAACAGCGTCTGGTCCTTCTCCGGGGCGTTCTTGTCTCGGAAGCTGTTCGTCCCGCCGATAGGATTGAACACGCCGACCTTCACGCGGTACCGATACATCCGGCCCGGGACCACGGTATCGTCAATCGCCCAGAATGTCAC
>DSDB01000227.1 GCA_011057845.1 Phycisphaerales bacterium
TCATCGACGGCAAGGCGATCCTTGTCAGCGAGGTGTATTGCGACGGCCTCGGTGCGTGCCTGGGACATTGCCCGCGCAACGCGATCACCATTGAGCAGCGGGAAGCCGCGGCTTTCGATGAACGCGCGACGGCGGAGCATCTTTCCGGCCGCAAGACCGCTCCGGAAGCGGCGGTTTCCGTCTGTCCTGGTCTGGCGTCTATGATGCTCGGCCCGGCGCCGGGACCGGCGGCCGACGGCGACCCGCTCGCGGCCTCGCGGCTTGGCCACTGGCCGGTGCAGTTGAAGCTCGTCCCCACGACGGCTCCGTACTTTGCGGACGCGGACCTGCTGCTGGCGGCGGACTGTGTGCCGTTTGTCGTGGGGGACTTTCACCGGCGATTCCTCAACGGGCGAAGCGTCGTTGTCGGCTGTCCCAAGCTCGACGACGCCGACTTCTACGTGGAGAAGCTGGCGTCGATCCTGGCGGGCAACACGATAAAGAGCCTCACCGTGGTCCACATGCAGGTGCCGTGCTGCTCCGGCCTGACCCGGCTGGCCCGCCGGGCCGTCGCCGAGGCATCGCGCCCGGCGCGCTTTGACGATGTGACGATCAGTCTGCGGGGCGAAGTGCTCGGCTGGGAGACCGTTGACGTGACGCCGCAGATATAGGCGCGGCCATGACGGCATACGTGAAATCCATCGCGGCGGAATTCTGGGCGACACTCCTTGAGATGTCACCCTATCTGCTTTTCGGCTTTGTTGTCGCGGGACTGCTGAGCATGTTCGTGTCGCAGCGGCTCGTGGAAAAGCACCTGAGTGGCGCCGGGCTGTGGCCTTTGCTCAAGGCGTCGCTGCTGGGTGTTCCCCTGCCGCTGTGCTCCTGCGGCGTCATACCGGTGTCGATGTCCCTGTATAAGCACGGCGCCGGCCGGGGGGCGACCATTGCGTTCCTTCTGTCCACTCCGCAAACGGGTGTCGACAGCATCTTCGTGACGTACAGTCTGTTGGGGCCGGTCTTCGCCGTTTTCCGTCCAGTGGCGGCGCTCATCACGGGATTGGTGGGCGGAGCGCTCATTAACGTGTGCGATGCGCCCGGGGCCGGGCCTCCCGAACAGGCCCCCTGCGAGCAGTTGTGTTGCCGGCGGGACGGGCCGCGGCAACGGGTCGCCGGCGGCCTGAAATACGCTTTTATGACGTTGCCACGGGACATCGGCCCTGCGATGTTCGTGGGCCTGATGATTGCGGCCGTGATTTCGGCGATGGTGCCGGAGGGATACTTCGCCGGGCTTATCGGAACCGGCCTGGGGGCGATGCTGGTGATGATGGCGCTGGGCATCCCGGTCTACGTTTGTGCGACGGCCTCCGTGCCGATCGCGGCGGCGATGATCATGAAAGGCGTGACGCCGGGCGCCGCCCTGGTGTTTCTGATGACGGGGCCGGCGACGAACGCGGCATCGTTCACGACGATATGGCGGGTGCTGGGGCGGCGTACGGCATTGCTTTATCTCGGGTCGGTGGCCGGTTGCGCACTGGCGGCGGGCTGGGCGTTGGATTTTGTGGCTGCGGGCGTAAGGGTGGAAGTGGTAGGTTGTGCGGAGGTTATGCTTCCGCCCGCGGTGAAGTACGCCAGTGCGGCAGTTTTGGCGGCCATTCTGGCCGTGGCCCAATGGGGGCGGCTTAGACGTCGGGAGGGTCATACGGCGGATCCAGACAGGGCGGCAGGGGGGCCTGTAAGCCAATAGAGCGTGAGGTAAAGGCGAGTGGCTCGGCCGTGAGGAGCCGGGAATTTTCTCGTGCGCATTGTTTTTTTTCCGGATTTCGGAGGGTTTGGCCTGTATCGACTGCAACGGTTAGACGGGCTGGGCCGGTGGCAAGAAGCAGGCTGCTGCGTAAGCGGAGGCTGCAGGGCGGGATGCTAGCCGGCTGCGGCAAAGGGCCAATCTCGGTTTTCAGTAGTGAGACAGGTGTTTTGGGTTGACTGGCGAATCCCTTGCTGCTATATTAAGAAGCACTGGTTTATCGGCCGCTGAGTATCCGCCACGCGACGGACTTCTTTATCAGTGGTGCTAGTGGCCGTTTACCGAAGACAATCGCCAAGGAGGAGCGGCCTGGGTTTGGTTCCAACGAATGGGCTGCGCCGTCTTTCGCGCAATGGTCTGCGGCGCAGGTTTCGCGGACCTCAAACGATCCGCTGCCCCAACGGGCCGGCGAGCACTTCACCAGGCACTTCGTGCAGGACGCACCCGGATCACGGATTTCAGTGGGTTATTTTTGGTTTTTTCGGCGGGCAAAAAGTTAAGCGGCCCAATAGGTGAACCGATAAATCCCATCGTGCAACAGTCCATTTGCGTGAAATTTCCGAATGTAAGGCTCGGTGTTCTTTTTTGGGAAGAAGCAATATGAAAAGCACACAGATCAGAATCGTGGTCGTGGTGGCAGCCGTCTTGTCCGTGGGTTTCAGCGGTTGCGGGAACAAGTTCTTTGATCCGACCCAGGTGGGGCGGTTCCGCCCGGTCCCGGCCGTGAACGTCATTCTCGACTCGTTGGGAGTGGCGGAAGAGACGCCGGTGGCGTGGGAAAGCGCCGAGGAACCGCGCCCGAGTGACGTCGTGGCGATGGATCGCGACTATGTCTTCCGCGGCGGCGACGTCGTGCGCGTGTCGATCTACGAACTGTACACGCCCGGCGTGGCGATGGTCAACGACTATGTCGTGACCGAGACAGGCAGGCTTTCCATTCCTGACGTTGGCGTCGTACAGGCGGCGGGATTGACCGAGACGCAACTCGAGGAGGAGATTCGCCAGATACTGTCCCCCAGTATCCTGAAGGATCCGTCCGTCGTAGCGACGCTGATGCAATCGCAGCAGCGAACGTTCTCCGTCCTGGGTGACGGCGTTCCGGCTCCCGGCCGGTATATGATCCCGCGGTACGATTTCCGGCTGGCCGATGCACTGGCGACGGCGGGCGGACCGGCGCAGTTCAACGTCAGCTACATCTACGTCGCGAGGAAGAAGCAGAGCGAGTACCGCGGGCCGAAGGCGTCCGTTGAGACGGCGACGCCCGGCATGAGAATGGCCGAGCCCGGCGGCGTGAAGATTGAGGTTACGGAGCCCAACACCGAACCGTGGACCTTGCCAGGTCCGGGCGGCGAGCCTGAGATCGTGCAGCCAACGTTGCCTGCGCTTCCGGCGCCGCCGGCGAACGACAGGGACATCGAGTTGCCCGAGATTACCGTGCCCCTGGAGACGGAGCCGGCGCTGCCGCAGATGGATCGGATTGACCGCCGGCTCGAGAGCGAGCGGGAGATGCTCGACCTGCTGACGCCCCGTGCGCAGGGGCGGTGGCCCGCCAGTGGCGTGGTATTAGCGACGGCGGAGATGATCGGCGAGGATGAGTTGGGAGGGTTGTTTGTCCCGGAGGCATTGCAGGACGCGCCCGCGCCCGGCAAGGGTCAGGAGAACGGTTCGACCGACCTGACGCAACGCTGGCCTGAGGTCAGTCGTACGGTTCGCGCGAAGAGGAGCGATGACGCCGCGCCGTCCGATTCACTGGACGAGCGGCTGCCGCAGATAGGCATTGAAGATCTCCTTGAGCCGGAGAGTAAGCCGACGGGTCTTGGCGATACGGCCGGACAAGGCAGCGGGCCGGTGCGGTGGGTATATAAGGATGGTAAGTGGATTCCGATGCAGGATACGGCGCCGGCAGCACCGGTTGTTGCACCGCAGCCGACGACGACTCCCGCTCCTGTTCCACAGGCTGCGCCTGCAGGCGGCGAAATTGATCTGGATGCGTTGATCAAGGGGCTTCAGGATGGTGCGGCGACCCCTGAGCCGATGCCTGTTGTCGAGCGCGAGGTGGGCCCTGGCCCGGTAGCCATTGAGCCGATTCTTCCGGAGGTAGGTGTCGATGAGACCATGGGCGATACGGGTGGGCAGATTGAATGGGTATTCAAGGACGGCAAGTGGGTTCCCGTACAGGTGGGAGCCGCGGCCCCGAAGCCGATGATCCGAGTTGAGCCGCGGGGACCCGTCTCACCGCTGCAGGATACCGTGGTCTTGGCTGAGGACGAATGGAGCCAGGCAGTGCAGTACAGGCTGATCCGAATCCCCGCCGACAAGCTGCTGGCCGGCGACCCTCGCTACAATGTCGTCATTCAGCCCGGGGATTCGATTCACGTGCCGGTGGATATCATCGGCGAGTGCCTGGTCATGGGCAATGTGAATCGGCAGGGCTACATCAACATCACCGGTCGTCCGATGACCCTGAAGATGGCCGTTGCGGCGGCAGGGGGGCTTGGACCGCTGGCTTGGCCGAAGCGCTGTGAAGTCATTCGCCGCATCGGCGAGAAGAAAGAGGAGATCGTCCTGGTCGATCTGGACAAGATCGCCAAGGGCGAACAGCCGGACTTCTTCATTAAGCCGAACGATCTGATTAACGTCGGGACCGACCCGAGTTCACGATGGCGTTTCGTGCTGCGTAACTCGTTCCGCGCAACCTATGGCTTTGGTTTTCTGTATGACCGCAATTTCGCAGACCGGGATTTCGGGAACGACCCGCTGCCGTTCTAAGGTGGCGGATGAACCTCGCCGGGTGCGAATCCGTAATAAAAACTTGTGCCTTACAACAGTGGCGTCCGATAGTGCGTATGTCCGAGACCGCGATGCTAACAGCCGATACCGAACGACCGGGCGAGCCCGGCGGGGCTCCGCTGTGGCGGGATTTGCCGACGCATGTCTGGGTCAAGGTGCTGTTGCTGTCGGCGCTATGGTGGTGGCTGTTTCGTGGCGATCTGGGCGCGCTGGTCGATACCTGGGCCAACGATAACAGCTGGAGCCACGGGTTTTTGATTCCGCTGTTCAGTCTGTATCTGCTGAATCAGCACAAACGAGAGATTCTGGCATTAAGGGCCAGACCGAATTACCTCGGTCTGGTCTTTCTACTGGGCTGTATCCTGATCTACATGTTCAACGTGATCAGTCCGTCCGGTTATGCGTATTTCCGGCAGCTGGCCATGATCGCGGCAATCGGGTCGATGATCCTGCTGCTTGGTGGGTGGCGCTTTATTCGCCTGACCTGGTTGCCGGTGGTGTTTCTGCTGTTTGCGGTCCCCATTCCGCAGCGGTACTATTTCGCGTTGACCTCGCCGATGCGGCAGTGGGCCGCCTTTGTGTCGGCGCATATACTAAACGTTGTGCCGGGCATTGAGACATCGCTGCGGGGCGTGGTCATCGCCATCTACCAGGATGGGAAGTTTATCCCGCCGGAGCTCAACGTGGCCGAGGCGTGCAGCGGGATGCGGCTGCTGATGGCGTTTGTCGCACTGGGCGTGGCCATGGCGTACCTCCACTACCGGCCGCTCTGGCATCGGCTGGTGCTTCTGGCCAGCACGGTTCCGATTGCGATCTTCTGTAACATGGTCCGTGTCACTAGTACGGGCTTCATTCATACGTTTATTCACCCGAAGTACACACAGGGTGTGTACCATGACATGCTGGGCATCGCGATGTTGCCCCTGGCCTTTGCCATGTACGGCGGGCTGGCATGGTTCATGTCGGGCCTTTTTGTGGAAGATACGGAGATCGTTCCGGACATCATCGTACGGAAGCGCGACGTGTAATGGACGGCAAGAAATGCGATACACGGGCGTTCTCACAGCCGGCTTTTGTCCTGTGCGTTCTGCTGTTGGCGGCGGCCGCGGGTACGAAGGGCCTGTGGGGGCCCATTGCGAAAAAGGAGCCATTGCCCCTTCGCAAGCCGCTTTCGCAGCTCGACGACAACGGCGTCGCCCCTTACGACATCGTCAGTAAGAAACTGATTGGCAACGAAGAGATACTCAAAGAACTCGGCACCGAGGACTACATTCAGTGGGTCTTTGAGGACCCGCGTGAATCGCTGTTGAGTCCCGTTCGCCGAATGATGCTCTTTATTACATATTATGCCTTGCCCGACCGGGTGCCGCATGTTCCTGAAGAGTGCTATACGGGCGGCGGCTATCAGCGGCTGGGAACGGATTCGGTGGTGTTCGACGTGAACGCCCCGGACATGACGGCGAAGGTGGCCGGCAAATATCTGCTGTTCGGCAGTTCAGCGGCAGGCAAATGGCTGACGGACGATTCGTTTCCCGTCGTGTACTTCTTCAGGGTCAATGGAGAATATGCGGACGACCGCGACAGTGCACGGATTGCGTTGAACAGGAATCTGTTCGGCCGTGCCTCCTACTTCTCCAAGGTGGAAATTGTCTTCAACCACACCTCGCCGGCCCCGGACAAGGACATGGCGACCCGGGCGGCAAGCCGTTTGCTGTCCGTGGTGCTTCCCATTCTCGAAAGGGAACACTGGCCGGTATGGGAAGGGCGAACGACTCGGGCGTCGAAACAGCCCGCGGAGTAGGGATGCGTTGAGCCGCCCGGTTGTGCGGGCCGGCACGCAAAGGATGCATGTGACGATGCGATTTTAACGGATACGGCATCGTTGAAGTGAAGGAAAGTTTGGGGTCCTATGGCAAGAAAGAGACTCAATAAGAAGGTTGCGGTCATCGGATCGCTGTTTCTGGTTGTCCTGGGTGTTGTTGCCGTCCTGGTCCTGTGGAGTTGGATGGGGCCGCGGCTTTTTGTCAATGTGGACAAGGCGCTGGCCGAGGCGGAGGCGGCGGTACGGGCCGAAGATTACGCCGCCGCCGAGAAGGCCTATGGCAGAGCCCTGGGGCGCACCAAGGACAACGCCGGGAAGGTCCGGATTCTTTTCGCCATGTCGGATATGTTCATCAAGGCCAACCAGTGGCCCAAGGTCCTGGGCGCCTGGAAACAGATCGTGACGATGGACCCAAGGAACGTGAGGGCCCGTTTCGGCGAGCTGTCGTACTATTATGTAGCCGCCGACGCGGGGATGCGCAACGCCTGGTCGGAAGTCCGGGATCAAGCTCAGAGGTTGATTGAGATCGTCGAAACGGCGGGCCTGATGGACGCCGACACGGAGGATTACAAGCAATATGAATTGCCCGGGTACGAGGTGAAGGTCAAGAAGTTAGGCGTGTACCTCCTGCTGATCGCCGGTCGCTCAAGTTTCGAACTGGCGCAACTGGGCTCGGCCGTTGACCGGGACAGTGCGCTGAAGGAAGCGACAGAGCATCTGGAACGGGCCAAGTCCATGGCGCCGGACAATGTTCAGGTTTATTGGTATCTGGCCGAAGCGGCACGGCAGCAGGGCGAGCTGGATGCGTCGCGCGGCAACGTGCCGGCGCGTGAGCGGGCGGAAGCGGAGGCCTTCAAGATACTGCAGGAGGGCGTGCAGGCGGCGCCGCGGGATCCCGAGGCGGTGATCAATCTACTGACCGCGAAGGTGGTCGTTGCGAAAAAAGCCGGGCGCGAGGCGGTGATGGCGCTGGAAAGCGAATATGCCGCCCTGTTGAAGACATTCAGCGATAGCGGGCAGGCCCACGCTGCCGCGGCGGCGTTCTATTCGGACCCTCGCCTGGGTCCTAAGAGTGTGGATCGAGCGGTCTCTCATGCGGAAGAGGCCGTGAAGCTGGATCCCGCGAGCATCACGTATGCGATGAACAAGGCCAACATCTACTACCGTCGTTACTGTCTCCAGGGCGATGCCGCCGACTTGAAGCGGTGCATTGAGACAGCCGAGAGGGCTTTGCAGTTGCCCGAAGCGCAATTGCAGGAAGGACCCCTGCGGTGGCCGAGCCGACAGTATCGTACGGCTCTCTCAGAGATTCTGGCCCGCTGTCACTTGGGCGAACTGCTGGACCGTGGCGACACACTGTCGGCGGCCGAGAAGCAGACGCTGTTGACGAAGGCTGACGCGGCCGTGCGCGAGATCGAGCAGATTATCCTCACGGCCCAGGAGCCCCGTGTGATGAAGTGGCAGGGACTGGTCGAACTGGCCAGGGGCAACGAGGATGCGGCCGTCCGCAAACTGTATGCCGCTTATGAACAATGGAAAGCGGCGGATATGCGAGACAGTCTGCTGTCGTACACACTGGCTCAGGTATTCAAGGGCTCTTCCGAGACGGGTGCTGTTCAAGAGTTCCTGACCGTTGCGCTGCAGTCCGGCATCACCTGGACCAAAGTCGATGCCACGCTCGATTATGCCGAGGTGTTGATCAACTTGCGGGCTTGGAACTACGCGTTGGCGGCACTGAATGAGTACGACAGTTTTTTTGGTAAGTCGCCCCGAAGTCAAAGGCTCCGCACGCAGGCTTACATCGGTGCGTTCCAATTCGATGAAGCGGCCAAGCAGCTCGATGAGCTGCCTGCCGGCGATGCGGACACAATGAAACTGCAACTCGAATTGGTCCAGGCCAAGATTCACCAGGTTCGGACGTCCATTGCCCAGCAACAGTTGCTTACACAGGGTCAGTCGCCGGACCTCGTGGGGATTACGGAGATTCCGGACGATGCCGGCGGACCATTGGGCGAGATGAACGAGGAGCTCAAGACGCTGCGCCTTCAGGAGGCGGCGATTGTCGCTCAATTGGTCAAGTCCCACCCGGATCGCGTGGACGACACTTCGTTACGCAATGCATGCAGGACCTACATCAGCCAGAACAATGCGGCGGCGGCCTCCGCCGTGGTGTCCGCGTATCTGCAGCACCACCCCTCCAGCACCACAGCTCTGATGTATACACTGATCCTGGCCGAACCGGCGATTGCCCAGATCACGGCAAACCGGCAGAAGGCGTTTCAAGAGCAGGCGATCCGGAGTTTGCCGGACGCCACCCAACGGTCGCTGGAACTGGGTCTGTTCTACTACGGCGAGAACGATATGGAAAAGGCGGCGGAGGCGTTCAAGGCTGCGCTGCGGCTGGGTTCACCCGGCGCTGCGCCGCCGCGAGGCTCGGATGAATATGTGGCCCAACAGACGGCTGCCGGCTACTTGTTCGAGATGGCGATCAAAGACGAGGACTGGACGCTGGCGGGCCGGATCGCCGAGGCGGCGAAACTGCGTAACCTGGATGAGAGCAACGGCCTGTTTTATGCGGCGCGGTTGGCGGCGGCCAGGGGAGAGAACCAGGACGCCCTCGTCAAGGCCAATGAATGTATCGCCCTTCGTCCTGTGAACTCCATGGCCTACATGCTTCGCAGCACGATTCGGGCCGCCATGGGCGCCGACCACGCGGCGGTCGAAGATATTACGCGCGCCCGGGTCCTGAATCCAACGAACGGGGCGATTGCCAGGACGCTGGCCAGCACGTTGTATGAACGCGACCGAAAGCTGGGGGACAACGTGACACAGGAACAGCGAATGGAGACGCGGCAGGCCCTCGAACGCGCCATTCAGTTGAATCCTCGCAACTGGAGGCTGTTGAGCTTCTACGCCGAGTACATCAGCGACAGCGCCCCGGACAAGGCGATCTCAATACGCCAGAGCCTTTTGAAGGCCCAGCCGACGCTCGAGAACGCTGTGTTGCTGGGCAACCTCGCCACGCGGCAGGCTCTGACGAAGGTGAACGCCGCCGAAAAAGAAACATTGTTCAAGATCGCCGAAGACGCCTTCGAACAGGGGCTGAAAATCAATCCCGTCGACCGTACCCTGCTGTACCGATACGGCGAACACTGGCGTTCCCGCGGCCGTCCGGATCTCGCCGAAAGCGTGATCCGCCGGGCCAAGGACGATATGATCCTGGCGGTTCACTTCTACGAACTGGGTCAGTATGAGGACGCCGAGCGGCTGTTGAAGGCCCTGGAGGCGACCTCCCCGAACGATAAGGCCGTCATCGATATGCTCCTGAAAGTGGCCGAGCGCACGAACAATACGAAGCAGGTGGAGTCCTACTCGCAGAAGCTGATCGATCTCGATAGCGGGCAGGCGACCATGTTCAAGCAACTGGAATCGTACTTGCGAAGCGGCCTCATCCAGCAGGCGGAAGAGAAACTGGCGGCTTTCAAGGAGAGGTACCCGAACGACAAAAAGGTGCTGCTGCTGGAGTCGTGGCTGTCCATGCGCAAAGGCGATCTTTTGGCGGCGCTGGATTTGGTGAACAAGCACCTGGAGGACAATCAGGACAATGCGGCGGCCTGGCGGCTGCGGGGCGAAATCCATTTGCTGCTGTCGAACCACGACCAGGCGATCCTCGATCTGCGCCAGAGCAACTCCCTCTCGGATTCGGCCGACACGCGAGTATCCCTGGCCAAGGCGTATTTGCGAGCCGGCCGTGACCAGGATGCCATCACCGAGTTGAAGAATACGATCGACAAGCCGGGTGCGCCGGTCGAGGCGCGGACCCTGCTGGAGAGGACCTATTCCCGGCTGGGCCGCACCGGCGAACAGTGGCAGTTCTATCAGGACACGCTGGCCAAGTTTCCCAACAGCGTCATCTGGCTGACGCGAGCCGGCACGTTCGCGATCAGCAGGGGAGCTCTGACCCAGGCCGAGGAACTGTTCCGCCGCGCCTACAACCTTAAGAAGCAGACATACACCGATTCCGGAACCGATCTAAAGCAGGCCGCGGGCGACATGCTGTTTGCCCGTGCCCTGGACGGGTATCTCCAGACGCTGGTGCTGCGGGCAGGCACGCCCGACGCCACGGACGGCACATGGCGTCCGGAGAAACTCGACGAAGTGTTCAGCGAGGCGGGCCAGTACCTGGGTACGCCCATGGCGCCCGTGGCGTACTTCCGAATGGCCGAGGCTCGCTATAAGCTCGGCGACATGGCCAAGGCGACGGAATTCTGCCAGAAGGCCGTCGAACAGGCCGGTGACAATGAAACACTCGCCTCCGAGATTCTTCTGCGGATGTTCCTGTTGCTCGGCGACGAGGAGGTTACCCGGTACTGCGAACAGATGCTCAAGGCAACCCCCAAGTCGGTGGCCGCACTGTTCACGTTGTTCAACCTTTCCAAAATCAACAGCGAGTATGACCGGGCCATCCAGTACATTGACAAGTGCATTGCTCTCTCGAGCGACGATGAGCGTCAACTTGTCCAGTTCACGATGAAGAAAGCGGAGGCGTTGACGCTGGCCTATGAGCTGCTGTCCGATAAAAAATATCTCCTCCAGGCCGTGACCGATTACCAAAGTCTGGCCGACAAAATGCCGACCAATAACATGGTTCTCAACAATCTGGCGTATATGCTGGCCGAGAGCGATCAACGGCTTTCGGATGCTTTGAAATATGCAGAAAGGGCACTACAGGCGATGCCGAACGATCCGGGGTATCTCGATACCTACGCCTATGTGCTTTACAAGAATGGCGATTACGCCAAGGCGGCTCAATACATGACGCGCGCGTTGCAGCAATACGAACAGGACGGGGCGGAGGCCCCGGCGGACGTGTACATGCATCTGGGCCTAATCCAGGAGAAACTGGGCGATAAAACCCAGGCCTTGACGGCGTATCAGCAGGCGAAGAAAGCGGCCGGGGGCAGGGTCTCCGAAGCGGCCGCCAAACGGATTGAGGAGGCTATTGCCCGGGTCTCAAAGTGAGTATCCATAGTCGCCCCTTGGGCGCGTTATCGGACATAAACACGAATCGGTTCAATTTTGCTAAGTGGAGATTGCAATGGCTGAACAAAGACCTGTTGTCATGCCCAGAAGGGCGGGCCCGGACGTCGCGCGAGCGGTCGCCGCAACCGGCATGACGCCCAAAGAAATGGTCGGTGTGCTCCGTCGGCACTGGCTGAAGATATTTCTCCTGACGATTGTGGGCGTGGCGCTGGGCGGGGCGTCATGGTTTGTGTTGCAGACGTACTTGCCCAGCTATACGGCCGAGACATATATCGAGGTCCTGCCTCCCGGCCAGACGGATCCAATGACCGTCGCATCCCCGGCGATGCAGAAGGATATTATGTACGGCTACCGTTTGTCCATGTCCAGCCTGATTAAGCAGCAAACGATGCTGCAGGATCTGCTTGCGCGCGACTACGTGCAGGGCTCCCATTGGTTCGCGACGGAAATGAAGGGAGATACGCGAAAGGCGCTGCGTGAACTGGAGAAGCGCTTGGGCGCGTTGGCCATGCGCGAGGCGGACTATGTCCGTGTCAGCATGATGTGCGCGAAGAGTGACGAGGCCGCGAAGATCGTCGATGAGATCGTGAATCTGTTCGTGACCAGGCAGGGATCGAGCAAGCGTCGCGAGGTGCAGGAGCGGCTTGTTCAACTGGAGCGGCGGCAGAGTAGCCTGCAGCGCGATGTGGACACCGCCGACAGGGCGCTCGACGAAGTGCGAACGGCCTGGGGCCTGACCGACTTGGATCAGGCAACCACCCGGTATGAGCGGCACTATATTGTCGCCCGCCTCGAAGACCTCGAACTCGAGCAGAACACCCTGAAACTGGCCCTTCGCCAGATTCAGGCGAACATCGTGAACCTCGAGCGTCTGGCGACCGGCCCAATTACGGTCCAGATCGAATATGCGATCGAGAGCGATCCGGTGGTGATCCTGTTGACGCAGAATCTTGCATTCCAGGAGGCGCAATTGCAGGGGCGGCTCTCGCGATTTGGCGAAAACCATCGCGAGGTGCGCCAGTTGAAAGACATGTTGGACCGGATCAAGGAAGAGAAACTTGCCCGCGAATTGGAGATTGCCGAGGAAATGCGTCGGTCCAACCTCGCGAACGCCCGGGACAACTTTGTCGTGCTGCAGGAGCGGTATCTGCAACTTGAAGAGCTGCGTGCGGAGGCGCACTCGCAGAAGAAGGACCTCGACATGGCGCGTGTTCAATACGAACAGCGTAAACTGGTTCGCGAGGAACGGTTTGCCATGTTGGCGGACGTGAAAACACAGATCGAAAAGATGAGGATTATCGCCGAGGACCCGGAAACACCCAAAGTACGAAGAGTCGGGGCCGAAACGCCGATTCCGCTGTACCAGGTCTTCTCACGCCAATGGTACCTCCATTTCCCGGTCGGAACGGTGTTAGGTTTCCTGTGTGGCTTGGGTCTGGCGTTCCTGCTTGAGGTGATGGACGACACCGTTCGTAAGCCTCGCGACGTCGCCCGCTACCTGCATGTTCCGCTGCTGGGCGTCATTCCGGATGCCTCGGCGGACTCGCATCTTCGCGGCGTGGAGTTGGCCCATGTGGTGCAACAGGCGCCGGAATCGCTGGTCGGCGAGGCGTATCGCCAGTGCCGGGCGAACCTGGAGCTTAGCGGACCCCAGGCGCCCAGGACCGTGCTGGTCGCCGCCGGTAATGGTGGCGACGGCGCCACGAGCGTAGCCGTCAATTTGGCGTCAACGTATGTTTCTGAGAACAAGAAGGTATTGCTTATCGACGCGAACTTCCGCCGTCCAAGCCTGCAGAGTCTGTTCCCCGGCTATGGGGCAAGCTCCGGCATGGGACTCAGCGCGTTGCTTATGGGTAAGTGCGGCCTCAAACAGGCCGTGCGGGCAAGTGGCCGCGAGGGCCTGGACGTCATTGACGCCGGGCCGATGCCCGCCAACCCCGCGGAATTGCTGGGCAGCGTGAAGATGCGCGACGTGCTCAACGAACTCGCCAAGACCTATGATCACGTCGTGATCGATGGTCCGCCCGTCCTGCTGGTTAGCGACTCGAAAATGCTGGCCAGGGCGGTCGATGCGACGGCGGTCGTTATCAACGCCGACACGCGGCGAGGCACAGCTCAGCGGGTCGTCGGCGAAATGCAAGCCGTCGGCGCGGGCCTCGCCGGCTGTATCCTCTTCGGTGCCGAACCCATCAAGGGTGGATACTTCAAGGAGCAGTACAAGTCCTACAGGAAGTACGCAAAGGTGCAGCTTGCCGCCGCCGGCCCTGCCGGTGGTGGACGGCGCGTAGCCGTTGATGGGCCGCCGGAATCCGAAGAGTAGTCGTGTTTGTGTCTTGTGTTCGGCCATATCCCTTGGTAGACTCAGAACCCCATTTCGCAGAGTGCGGAATGGGGTTCTCTTTTTTCTTCTGTATTGTCTTGCGGGGCGTTGCAGCATGGAGAAGTTCCTGGTAACCGGTGGAGCCGGGTTTATCGGCTCGAATATCTGCCGACGACTCGTGGATCAGGGTTGTTTTGTCCGCGTAGTGGACAATCTGCTGACCGGCCGGATGTCGAATCTCGCGGGCATCGAGGACCGAATTGAGTTCATGCAGGCGGATATGGGCGACCCGGCGGTGGCGGCGGCGGCCATGCGAGATGTGGAAGTCGTCCTCCATCAGGGAGCATTGCCCTCGGTGCCGCGGAGCGTCGAAGAACCCCAATTAACGCACCGGCATTGCGTGGATGCGACGTTCACGCTCCTTCTGGCCGCACGCGACGCCGGAATCCGGCGGTTTGTCTATGCCGCCAGTTCATCGGCCTATGGCGATACGCCGACCCTGCCCAAGGTCGAGACGATGCCCGTCAAGCCGCTCTCGCCCTATGCCGTGGCGAAGCTGGTTGGCGAGCACTACTGTTCGGTCTTCGCCGGCGTGTTCGGGCTTGAGACCATTTCGCTGCGGTACTTCAACGTGTTTGGGCCCTATCAGGACCCGACGAGCCAATATGCCGCGGCTATCCCGGCTTTTGTAGTGTCGATTCTGAGGGACCAACCGCCGACGATCTATGGGGACGGCGAACAAAGCAGGGACTTCACGTACATCGACAACGTCGTGCAGGCGAATCTGCTGGCGGCCCGGGCGAAACGCACCGCGGGCGAGGTGGTCAATATCGCCTGCGGGCAGTGTGTGACGGTCAACGAGATCATCGACATGATCAATGCCTTCACGGGCAAGCAGGTCAGGCCTCGCTATGAGCCGTCGCGGCCGGGCGATGTGAAACACTCCCTGGCCGACATCTCCCAGGCCCGGCAGGTCATCGGCTTCGAGCCGCAGGTCTCATTCAAGGAAGGCCTCGACCGGGCTATTGTCTGGTACCGGGAGAACCTGCTGTAACCGCTGGATAGTGCAGCCGGTAGCAGTGGGCAGCCGCCTCAAGCGCGGACACAAACGGCTGTCAACGCCCCGCGTCGCGGTCAGCGGAGGCGATTTCGCACCCGCTCGGCCTTTTTGATAAGGTCGTCGCGGTCGGGACGCTCCAGCGGCTCCAGGGTAAAGGTCCATTCGTAGGAATCGACAATCCGCTTGGAACTGAGGACCCCGGCGAAGAAATCCCACGGGAACTTGTCGTGCTCGGGTCTCTTGAGCTTGCGGTGTGTGCTGAGGGTTTCGTAGCCGTCCATGCTGATGCGGACGTAGTAGTTGCCGTACCAGTTGAACCCCACGGTCGCCGGGCTTGGGCCGATGGGCTCATCGTTGAGCTCCACCAGAGCGCCCTGCGGTTCGGTATTGATAGTCAGTCGCCGCTCCACACAGCCGCCAAGGATCTGGCCCAGGCAGGCGGCGAGCAAAGCGAGAGTAAGACGGCTGATTCGCATTCGTGTCATTCCTTTGACGGCCCGCGGGCGGATGGGACCGCAGGCGGATCCA
>DSDB01000511.1 GCA_011057845.1 Phycisphaerales bacterium
AGCGGACGGCGCAGATGGCGCTGACCGCCGTCATCCGTCTCGATCCCTGCATCGCGTTCTACTGCGGCGGCGACGTGAAACTGTTGTCGTCGCGAATAACGATTAACGGCGACGTGTACGTTCATGGAGAGCTCAACAACAGCAACAGGGCTAACATCAACGGTGACGCTTATGTGGACCGCTACTCCGGCAACGTTAGAGATATTGTAGGATCGATCAACGATACCGAAGTCTCCGGCATCACAATCACAAGCCCTGCTCTGGACCCGGCATTATACGCACAGTCTTATATCCCCGATGCAAACGGCCAGATCACACTGACCAACGAAACCCTGGTCTTTAACGACACATTTGTCGTCAACGGCAATCTCATCGTCAACGGCGGCTTCCTGACGATCAACGCACCCAAGAACTCGCCCGCCATGCTCCTTGGCGGCTCTCTGACGCTGAGTAACGGTGCGACGATCAACATAACCGGCTACACGCAGATCACCGGTGGGATTGCCACCGCATGGGACACGAATCTCACGATTTGCGGCGCCCTGCACCTGGCCGTCCCCGCAAGTATCACGGTGGAAATCGACATCGACGGTAGCGGCCAGGTGGTCGTCACCGCCGACCCGATGGCCGCGGCGCTGCGAATCCCCGGCAGCCCCGTACAAGACTGGAGCCCGGCGGCCGGCGCGTTCTACAAGAGCATCACCCGACAATAGCCTCTTGCGCACCCGCATCGGTTTTGCCTTCGCGGGTGCTTATCGGCCTTTCAACACGACACACAATTATTTCGGCACCGCCGCGACGGACTCCGCGGCGTCGATGCCGTCCGCCAAACGGACCTCGCATCGGCTCCGCCTCAAGCCCTTCGTGCCGCCTGTGCCATTTGTGTCGGCGACAAGATGCCAAGGCCCGAGATTCTTCCCGTTTTGCGATGTTTCGCGGCGATTCATGCGCCTTCGCGTGCGGCCGCGTTGACCGGTCCCGCGGTCTTCACCGGTGGTTGCGGTCGTGTCGGTTATAGCGGCTGCAATCCGTATCCGCGGCCTCAATTAAGCCGGAGCAGACCTATGTCGAAAGATATATCGAGGTGGGTAAACACCACGAATCCGTTGAGAAGGGTAAAACCCGTGAAGACGCGGTCCTGGACAGATAACCGATGCCGCAACGGTTCCACGTTGCGATACCGCCGGACGCCCGCGGCGCCGTCGGCGCACCGGGGCTTTACGCTCATCGAGGTCCTCATCGTCGTCGTCATTCTGGGGATTGTCGCGCTGGCGGCCATGCCCATGATGTCGTCGGCGGCCTCGGTTCAGATCCGGGCGGCCGCCAACGTCATCGCCGCCGACCTCGAATACGCGCGAAGCATGGCCATCAGCCGTGGATGCTACTACAGTGTTGCCTTCAACAAAGACGCAGAATCCTATGAAGTCCGCGACCAGACCGGCACGGTCATCGCCCACCCCGTCCGAAAAGGCTCCAACTGTAACTATGCGGTCAATTTCACCGCCGACAGCCGCCTGGACAAGGTCAACATACAGAACGTCGACTTTGACCCGGGCTCCGTCCAGACCCTCACCTTTGACTACCTCGGCAGTCCCTACGCCGGCGTCGGGACCGCCGCTCCGCTCAACGCGGGCGTCATTGTCCTGACCGCCGGAACGACCACGATCACCATCCACATCGAACCGGTCACGGGGTTTATCACTATCTCGAATTAGCGAAATGACGGCACCATGTTCGGTTGGAACCTGAAACACAGCAGCCTCAGACCCATCGCCCTCGACATAGGCCACAGCCATGTCAAGATGGTCCAACTGCAACTTGGCGGCGGCCGCACCAGCGTCGTCGCCGCGTGCAAGGCCCCCATAGAGGCCGCTGCCGCCGACAGTCCGGAGAAACGAACCGACGCCGTCGTCGAGGCCGTCCGGCAGATGCTGGCCCGCAACCCCTTCCACGGCCGCAATGTGGTTTCCCATCTGCCGAACAGCGCCCTGCGTATGACCTCTTTGCGCCTGCAGGAAAACGACCCCAACCGGATCATGAAGGCCCTTGCCGCCGAAGCGGCCGATCGCTTCGGTCTCAACCCGGACGTGGATATTATCAACTACCTCGTCGCCGGCGCCGTCCGCCAGAACGACGATGTCAAGAATGAACTCATCGTCATCGCCGCCGCGGACGAGGCGATCCGGGCGCACATCGAGATGCTCGAACGCGCCCAACTGAGGCCCGTTTCCATCGACACCATCCCCACCGCGCTGTTCCGCGGTTTCACCCGCTCGCTCCGCCGACAGGAAGACAAGCAGCGCACCGCCATCTTCGTGGACATCGGCGCTCGGTACACGAGTATCGTCTTCGGACGGGCCGGCGAGATCAACTTCATCAAGCAGGTGAAAATCGGGGTTGACGATTTCGACACCGCCATCGCCGAACGTCTTGACATTCAGCCCGGCGAAGCGCAGAGCCTCCGCGCCAAGTTCCGCCGCGAGCGATCCGCCGAATACGCCACCGTCAGCGTTTCGGATACCGACCGGTTGCTGGACGAGTCCACGAAGCTCGACCCGCAGACGCGCCAGGCCATCGTTGACTCGCTCACGGCCGTCTCCGAGAAGGTCGCCGGGGAAGTCTCCCTCTGCCTGCGGTACTACACCGTCTCGTTCCGCGGCAAACGCGTCGAACGCGCCTGGGTCTCCGGCGGCGGCACTTATGAAACCCTATTGTTGAACGTCCTGAAACGCAAACTCGCCGTCGAGGTGGATGTGGCCTACCCCCTGCGGGGCTGTGACACCTCCGGCAAGAACATCGAGGCCAATCTCGGAGGCGACCGCCGCGGCGCCCTCAGCGAATGGGCCGTGGCCGTCGGCCTCGGCCTCAAGGGGTGCAGCCGAACCCGAATGTCCGTCGACGAACCCGAACCCGTCGCCGCAAGTGTCTGAGTACGACAATGACCGAAGTCGAATTCCTGCCATCATGGTACACCAGCGGAAAACGCCGACAGTTCGGCTACCGCACGCAGTACGTCGCCCTGGGCGGGATGCTGGCGGTGATGGTGGTCTGGAGCCTCTCGGCGGCGCGGTCTATTTCGTACGCCAGGGCCGACATCAACGACCTTGCCATCGCCGAAGCCAGCGCCCTGGCGGTCACCGCTCAGGTCGCCTCCGCCAATACCCAACTGGCCGCTCTCAAGGCGAGAGCCGCCGCTCTGCAGAAGATCGACTCCCGAATTGACGTTCCTGCCGTACTCGGTGAACTCAGCTACCTCATCGAGCATGGCATCGTGCTGCGTCGTCTTGAACTTGTTGGGGAAAAGCTGCGTCCCGACACGCCGGCGTTGCCGACGACGGCCGTCCCGGCCGTGCGTATTGCCCGCCAGGGCATGCCTGACGCCGCCGACCAGCTCCCTATCGGGGAAGTCCGATTCAAGGTTGTCATTTCGGGCCTTGCCGGCGATTCGTCCGACGTCGCCGGCCTGATCGTCGCCCTGGAAGGCTCCCCCTATTTCAACCGGGTTGCTCTCTCGTTCTCTCGCACGGTCCTCGTCGGACACCGTGGTTCGTTGGAGAGCAAGTCCGCGGCGAACCAGACTCGACAAACCCCCGGCCCGGCCGATGCCGTGGCCGCCAGCGAATTCGAGATCACCTGTTATCTGGCCAACTGCCGAATCGACTAAGCCATGGTCCTTCACGACCGACAACAACTTGTCATTGCCCTCGTCGCCCTAGTCATGGGCGCCGTCTTCATCCTCGGGCAGTATCTGCCTGTCCGCAGCCGGGCCGCCGCCGTCGAGCAGGCCCGCCGTCAGCAGAGCCTGGCCATCACCCGGGGGGCCGCCGATACCCGTCAACTGCCTATCGTGCAGGAGCGTCTGGCGGCTATTCAGGCCGTTATCAACGAGTATGAATCGGGAATCACCGCCGACCGCGACCTGGGCAGCTTCCTGACCCGCATCGCCGACCTCATGAACCGCTACAGCCTTGCCAACCCGGTCGTAGCCCCCGCTGAAGAGGTTCACGCCGAGGCGATCGCTTGTATTCCCGTTCACATGCAATGCACCGGACGGTTCCAGGATCTGTTCCAGTTCTACCGTGATCTGGCCGCCCTGGACCGGTTCATACGGATTGAGCAGGTCCGATTGACAAACGACGAAACACTCACCGGCGCCGTTACGATGACCACTCAGGCGGTTGTCTTCTATCGTTCGCCCGCCGGCGCATCTACGAAGTAGTATGATTCCGACAAACGCCAAAACTTCGACTCCTCCCGGAACCGTCGCCCGACGGTCGCGGCGCGATCGCAAGAAGATTGTCTTCGCGATATGCCTCGTCGCCCTCATGGGTCTGATGTGGGCTCGCGTCCTGCTCAAGCAGGGCCCTGCCGCCGCCGCCGCCGATGATGCACAGGCCGCCGGGCAGCCGGCGACCGCCGCCTCCACGGCCTCGGCCGATATCACGTTTATCGAACTGCCGAGAGTAGCCGGTCGAAACGATTGTCTGACCCGCGACGTCTTCGCGGCCGGGCGGGGGATCTTCGGCTCTCAGACCCAGGCCGGCGGCCTGGGTCTGGTCGCGGAGCCCGACAACCAGGCCGCTATTCGCCGATTGGCCGAGACCCTTCGCCTCGAGGCCATCGGCTTCGGCCGTAAGCCTCAGGCTCTCATCAACGGAAAACTCCTGTCTCACGGCGACAGGTTTGCAATTGGAGAAGGCAAAGCAAAACTGGAATGCGAAGTAACAACGATTACGGAGTCCAGCGTCACTCTGACCTGTGCAAACGTCAGAATCACGCTGAGACTCGGACAGACGAACGTGAAATAGCTGGTCTCAGGTAGAAAGTTTCGGACCCGACTGTGCCTTGAAGCATGGATAAATCAACAACCATGATCCAGGCGCGCTTGGGTCTCCAAAATGGCGCGATTCGCCGTGTGTGGCATCGCGCCGGTAGGAGTTGAACCATGAATTGCAGCAACAGAACACCGATGCAGCTCGGCAAGAACGTGCTCCTCTGCGTCGTCGTCTTCCTCGCCATGGTCGCCATCAGCGTCGGCGAGGTGGAACCGACCATCGAGTTCGAGGTCGTCGAGCCGGCCCAGGCGATAGAAGAACGCATCCCCCAGCCCATCATTATCGAGGTGGCCCGGGACACGGCCGCGGCCGCTGCGCCGGCCGCCGATCCCCCTTATGAAGTCGTCGATACGGGGACCGACGGAGTCGTTCGCAAGTCCTTCCGCTTTGAAAAGGACTTCGGCGTCCGCGACGCTCTCGCTCTTGTCGCCAGCATGTACGGCCGCAACATCATCCCCGCCAGCGGCGTAGACGGACAGCTCGGCTTTCGCACGCTCAGTGATGTAACCTTCGAGGAGGCCCTGCGGGCCATCGTCGGCACCACGTTCAAGTGCAGCGAGCAGGACGGACTTATTCGCGTTTACACCCGCGACGAGTACAAGAAGGTCCTCGAAGACACCGAGCGCCTCACCTACCGGATCTTCACCCTCTACTACCTCACGGCCGCGGAGGCCCAGACACTCATCACACCGGTCCTCAGCAGCAACAGCAAGGTTACGGTCTCCAACGCGGGCAGCGTCCTGTTCCCGACGGGCGAATCGATCAGCAGCGTCACCGGAGGCGGCGCCAGCAACGCCATACACGACACTCTGATCGTGTATGACTACCCCGAGAATCTCGCTCTGGTCACCGAAATCATCGCCGACCTCGACACCCGGCCGCTCCAGATCCTCGTCGAGGCCACCATCCTCGCCGTCAATCTCACGGAGGACACGCAGTTCGGCATTGACTGGACCACGCTCGGCAGCGTCGTAACGGGCTTGCCCACGACCGCCGGCACCGCCGGTGAACTCGTTCGCGGCACGCGCGACTTCCTGCGGAGCGTCGGCACCGGCCAGGTCTCGAAATCGGGCGGCCTCAGTTTCGGCGTCACGGCCGACGATGTGGCCGTCTTTATCCGCGCCGTTGAGACGGTTACGGACGTCACAATCATGGCGAACCCGAAGATCCTTGCCGTCAACAAGCAGCTCGGCCAGGTCTACATCGGCACCAAGCTCGGCTACCGGTCTCAGACCACGCAGACCAATGAGAGCACCACGGAGAAGGTCGAGTTTCTCGAAACGGGGACCAAGCTGTCCTTCCGGCCGTTCATCGGCAATGACGGCTACATTCGAATGGACATCCATCCCAAGGACAGTTCCGGCGAGTTGAATGTCGAGGGGATTCCCGATGAAACCTCCGCCGAACTCGTCACCAATATCATCGTCAAGGACGGCCAGACCATTGTCATCGGCGGCATGTTCCGGGATAAGATATCCGCCAGGAAGTCGCAGATCCCCGTCCTCGGCAACCTCCCGGTGCTTGGCGCCGCCTTCCGCGGCAACGCCGATCAGGTCGTCCGTCAGGAAGTCATGGTGCTGCTGACGCCGCACATCATCCATACCCCTTCCGAGACGGATGCCGAGCTGCGGCTTGACGACATCGAACGCAAACGGTATGCCGCCAAGGACACATTGCAGTCCATCAGCAGACCTCGCCTAGCGGAAGACTACTATGAGAAGGCGGCCCGGCACTACATCGAAGGCGATAACGAGGCCGCCATGAAGCAACTGAAGAAGGCGCTGGTTATTCGGCCGACTTACCTCGAGGCGCTTCGTCTCAAGGAGCGCATCATGGCCGAGACCAACCCCGACGATCTCAAGAAGATGGAACGAATCCTCCTCGAAGATCTGGATGCCAAGGAAGCGCCCAAGTTCAGAAGATGGTAACGGCGTGCCGGACCGCATCCGGTCCGCTGCGTCTGTCGTCCGAGGGTACGCTCGTGAAAGTTCACAAAACCACTCATTGGATTGTCATAGCCGTTGTGTCGGGCAGCCTGCTGCTGGCAGCCGTGGCCGCCTGGCGGAATACTGGCATCGGAGAAGGGACGCAGCATGCTGTCGGCCGGTGGCCCGGAGCCATCCCTCCGGCGTGCTGCGTCGTCGCGGCCGTGGGCGTGATCTGGCTGGCGTGGCAGTGGCTCTGCCTGGCCGCCGGAATCACGTCCATCGCCGCGTGGATTGAGCAGCCCAACGAGAATGACCCGGCGCGATCCGGTAATCCACTCGTCATCGCCTTCGTCAACCTCCTTCGCCGGCGATTCGATGAATCCGACGGGCGCCGGGAGCAACTCGAAGAATCCGTTCGTGATTTACAGATACAGCTTCAACTCTCCCGTCGCCGGGAGCAGAACACCGAGGCGATCATCCATAGCATTTGTGACGCCGTCGTCGTCGTCGACGAGTCCGACCGCGTTCTCGTGGCCAATGGGGCGGCCGCCGACCTGCTCGGCTTCGATCCCGCCCAGTCCCGCCAGAAACGTCTCGGCGACATCGTCGCCGCCGACAAACAGACCTTCGTTGATCTCATCGCACACTGCCGCCGCAGCAAGGCTCGCGCCACGCGACAGGAACTGGAATTTGCACATGAAGACGGGCTGCATACGTACGACAGCATCGTCTCCTGCGTGCATGACGAGCGCGACCGGATTTGCGGCGTTGTCACCGTTTTGCACGATGTCACCCGCGAGAAGGAAGTCTCCAGGGCCAAGAACGACTTCGTCAGCCACGTCTCTCACGAGCTGAAGACCCCCTTGGCCTCCATCACCGCCTACGCGGAAATGCTCGTGGACGGCGAGGCCGACGACGAAACCACCCGCCGCCAGTTCTACGAGATCATCCAGACCCAGGCCCAGCGGCTCAATCGCCTCATCGAGGACATCCTCAACATCTCCCGAATCGAGTCGGGCCTCATCAAGGTCGCCAAAGAACCCGTCAGCCTCACGATCCTCATTGAGGAACAGCTCGGCATGATCCGAAGCTTCGCCCGCGAGAAGGATATCGAGGTGTCCGCCAGTACGCCGATTGTATTCGACCAGGTGAACGCCGACAAGGACATGCTTCAGCAGGTGATTGTCAACCTTCTGAGCAACGCCGTCAAATACACCCAACCCGGCGGCTCGGTCACCATTGCATCCGAGGTCGACGCCGCCGCCGGAACCGTCACCGTCACCATCACCGACACCGGCGTCGGCATACCCGCCGAGGACCTGCCCCATGTCTTCGACAAGTTCTTCCGCGTCGGCGCCAACAAGAATGTGGCCAAGGGAACCGGCCTCGGCCTGAACCTCGTAAAACAGATCATTGAAAAGGTCCACGACGGGCGTGTCTTCGTGACCAGCGAGCCCGGCGTCGGAAGCACGTTTGGCTTTGAACTGCCGTTGGCCGCCGGAATCCCGGCCGCCGCACGATAGACCATGAACTTCATCCGCCGGCCCGCGCCGGCGCACCGCGATGGAAGCATCCGCACAAACTGGAGGAAATGAAATGACAGGCAAAAGAGTCCTGGTCGTCGACGATGAGATCCATATCGTCCACGTCGTCGCCATCAAACTGCGAAACAACGGCTATGAGGTCCTCACCGCCGACAACGGCGCCGACGCGTATGAACTCGCGTGCCGCGAGAACCCCGACATCATCGTCACCGACTACCAGATGCCCGTGATGACGGGCCTGGAATTTCTCGAGAAGCTTCGAGCCTGCGACCGCACGGCCGATATCCCCGCCATCCTGTTGACCGCGAGAAGCTTCGCCGTCACCGACGAACAGAAGCGGACACTCAATATCGCCGCTTGTCTCAGCAAGCCATTCAGTCCGAAAGAACTGCTCGGTAACATCGAGGACATTCTCTACAGCAGGGCCGTTGCCCATCAGACAGCATAATACGAACCATGGCAAAAGGATTTGAGAGAGCGATCATGCTCGATACGATTAGAGACAACTTGACAACTTCACAATTGGCGCTGCTTCGCCGCTTTGGCGAGAAGATCGCCCGGCTAGGACGAAACTTCGCCGTCTTTGTCCGCGGCGGCAGGGTTCTGTTCGAAACGGCCGGTGGTCGCTTTGATTCGGCGGACAGCCGTCTGGCCGAGTGTGCCGCGCATCTGCTCGGTGATGTGACGGCCGCTCCAGCCCGGGAGGGCGTGTGCCTCTACAACGGCGAAAGCGCTGTTTTGGCCGTGTTCCTGACACCGGCGCCGACCCATAAACGCCGTCCGGACCCCGTCGCGGTGGCCATGATCGACCTGGGTCCGTCCGTGAGCGATGATGATCCCGACCCAAGCTGCTTCGTGGAGATGCTCGCGATGCTGGCCGAAACCTTCAGTGATTCGGCCGGGGTCGAATGCCAAATGGACAAGATCGGCGCCGAATTGGCCCACACCTACGAGGAGCTGGTCCTCCTGCACAAACTCGGCATGAACATGAAGGTCACAGAGGCCGACACGAACTTCCTCCAGATGGCCTGCGACAGCCTCACGGAAATCGTTCTTGTCGAGGGCATCGCCATCCTTCTGCCTCGCGTCATCGACGATGTTGAACGCCTGACTGTCGCCGCCGGTTCCGGCATCATCGAGGTCGACGAACGAATGGGCAATCTCATCTACAGCCGCCTGGTCGACGAACTCAACGCCGGCCGTGAGGCCCTGCTCGACAGTGAGGTGGATACCCCCTTCAGATACGACTGGCCCGAAACACTCCAGAGCATCATTGCTGTTCCGCTCTATGGCAAGGGCCGGACGGACTCGCAGTATGCCGAGCAGACCGTCGACGGCAACACCGTCGTCGGCCTCATGGTCGCCGTCAATCGCATTGATAAGGACGACTTCGACAGCATCGACATCAATCTCTTCAACTCCGTCGCCAACGGTTGTGCCGTGTTCATCGACAACGGTCGCCTCTTCCGGGAACTCAAGGACCTCTTCCTCGGCTCCCTCATGGCGCTGACCTCCAGCATCGACGCCAAGGATCAGTACACCCGCGGCCATTCCGAGCGCGTCGCCTTCATCTCACGGTGGATTGCCGAACGAGTCGCCGAGTCGGTTTCCCTCGATGCCGACCAGGTGAACAAGGTCTACCTCGCCGGGCTTCTGCATGACATAGGCAAAATCGGCGTTGACGAATCCGTTCTGCGGAAGACCGGTCCACTGTCCGACGACGAACGGCAGCGCATCAAAGCGCATCCTTCCATCGGGGCGGCCATCCTCCAGGCCATCCCCCAGATGAAGGACATCGTCCCGGGCGTCCTGTGCCACCACGAGCGGATGGACGGCCTTGGATATCCGCAGGGCCTGACCGCCGACAAGATCCCTCTGATCGGCAAGATCGTCCAGCTCGCCGATACCTTTGATGCGATGACGTCGCGCCGGACATACCGCGACGCCTTGCCCATCGAAAAGGCCATGGTGGAAATCGAACGCGGCCTCGGCACGCAGTTTGATGCGCAAATCGGTCGGATCTTCCTCGACAGCGACATCGACGCCCTCTGGGATACTATCCGCGATGGGTTTGGCGAGATTCACGGCATGGACCATCTCAACGACTACGGAAACGCCGCCGTGGGGACTCTCATACGATGAAAATCAACAAACAGACATACAACGACGTGGCTGTCATCGAACTGCACGGCGAACTCGAAGCCGACATTGTGGATAGCTTCGAGAATGCGATCTCCGAGACCATTGCGGACAGTCCCGCGGGCATCGTTCTTGATTTGAGCGCCGTTGAATTCATCGATAGCGTGGGCCTCGAATCCCTCATCTGGGCCCGTGACTACTGCAACGACAACCGATGCGGCCTGCGTATGGCCGGGCTCACGGAGAACAGCCGCAAGATACTTGAGATTACACGGCTCCGCGACGAGTTCGACGCCTATGACGAACTCGCCGAGGCCGTCAAGAGCTTCGCCTGACGACGGGTCAGGCGGTATGACGAAGGGCAACGGTATTATGGTTGAAGCGGCAACAGAAAGGAAAATGCAGCTCGGGCAGCTCCTCATCGCCAAGGGAGTCGTCACCGACGAGCAGATCCAGTCCGCCCTCAACGAGCAGCGGAACGCCGGCCACCAGAAACTCCTCGGCGAGCTCCTTATCGATCTTGGGCACTGCACCGACAGCGACATCGCCGCCGCGCTGGCCGAAGGCTACGGCGTCCCGTACGCCGCCGTCAGCCCCAAGCTCTGCGACGTCAAGACCTTCGACATCATCCCCCGCGACTTCCTGGAAGAGCATTCCGTTCTGCCTCTGTTCAAGGTCAACAACGTGCTGACCGTGGCCGTCAGCGAGCCGTCGAACGTCTTTCTGATCGACGAAATCGAACGCATCAGCGGCTGCAAGGTCCAGATCGTCTGCTCCACGGCCAGGGACATCCGCGCCACCCTCCAGACCTATCTGCCCGCCGCCAATGTCTTCGTCATCGACGACATCATGGACGAGAAGGGGCTCGAAGACTTCACCCTCATCGAGAGCATCGCCGAAGACATCTCCAACCTTCAGGAGATCGCCGGCCAGTCGCCTGTCGTCAAGCTCGTCAACTACCTGCTCTACAACGCCGTCCGCGAGAACGCCAGCGATATCCACATCGAACCCAATGACAACTCGCTGCGCGTCCGCTACCGCGTGGACGGGCGGCTCTACGAAGCCATGCGGCCACCGCAGCAAATGCACTCGGCTATCGTCTCCCGTGTCAAGATCATGGCCGAACTCGACATCGCGCAGCGGCGCCTGCCCCAGGACGGCAGCATCCATGTCCTCGTCGAGGGCCGCCCGATCGACTTGCGCGTCTCGGTCATGCCGGCCAATTTCGGCGAGAAGGTCGTCATCCGCGTCATCGATCCCCAAAAGGTCCTGTTCAATCTGGAGGCCCTCGGCTTCACCTACGACAACCTTCAGAAGTTCCGCGGCGTCATCCAGGCCCCCAACGGCATCGTGCTCGTGACAGGCCCCACCGGCTCCGGCAAGAACACCACGCTCTACGCCGCTCTGGCCGAACTCAACAGCGAGGAGGTGAACATCTGCACCGTCGAGGACCCCGTGGAGTACAATATGGCCGGCGTCAACCAGTTCCAGGTCAACGCCGCCGCCGGCTTCGAGTTCACCACAGCCCTGCGAAGCCTCCTTCGCCAGGATCCCGACATCATCATGGTCGGTGAAATCCGCGATCATGACACCGCCAATATCGCGGTCCAGGCCGCTCTCACCGGCCATCTCGTCCTGAGCACCCTCCATACGAACGACGCTCCCGGGGCCGTCACCCGTCTGGTGGACCTGAACGTCGCCCCCTACCTGGTCAGCGCATCGCTGGTCGGCGTCCTCGCGCAACGTCTGGTCCGCAAGATCTGCCCCAAGTGCAAGACCGAATACGACCCGCCCGCCGCCATCAGGAAGATCGTCGAGAAAGTCGGCGGTAAGGTGGACAAATACTGGCGGGGTGTCGGCTGCAAGAAGTGCCGAAACATCGGCTTTGCCGGCCGTCTGGCCATCCATGAACTCTTCGTCCCCAATGAGGAGATCATCGAACTGATTAACCACCGCGCCGCCACGCGGACCCTTCGCACCAAGGCCATCGAGGCGGGCATGGTCCCCCTGCAACTCGACGGCATACAGAAGGTCAATGCCGGCATCATCTCCATTGAGGAGGTCCTGCGGACCACTCAGTCCGACTTCCTGACGCCGTGAAGCCGCCGCTGGTCCGGCTGACCAGACGCAGGCCCAGAATACGAAATACGAACGACGAAATACAAACGACGATGCCAATAACCGCAGCCAGACCAGCCAGCCCAACCCTCGATCGGCGACGCCGTGCCGACGCCGCGGAGCCTCCGCGCCAGGCCCCCCAAGGTCCGCAGCTCGCTCAAGTCGGCCCTTCCGAGCTGCGCCATTCAAAGGTCAAGCCGGCCGAACTGATTCCGTTCGTTACCCAACTGGCCGTCATGCTCGACAGCGGCGTCATCCTCAGCGAGGCCCTCGACGCCATTGCCGAACAGGCCGCGGAAGGCACGTTTCGCGACATCGTGCTGGAGATCACCGACACCGTCAAGACCGGCGAGCCCTTCTCCAAGGCCCTCTCTCGTTATCCGCGAGTCTTCAGCCCCATGTTCATCTCGATGGTCAAGGCGTCCGAGGCCTCCGGCCGAATGGTTGAAATGCTCACCGTCGTCACCGGCTATATCACCTTTGAGTCCGAAACCGTCAAGAAGATCAAGGGGGCCCTCACCTACCCGCTCATCATGGCCGCCATGGCCGTCGGCGCGACGGCCACCCTCATGTTCTTCGTCCTGCCTCGTTTCATGAAGATCTATGAGGCCAAAGGCGCCGCGCTACCCAAACTCACTCAGATCATCGTCAGCCTCAGCGCCCTGATGACGGATCCCAAGTCCATGACCGCTATTATCACCGGCCTGGTCGGCCTTGGCGTCGCCGTCTACTATTACATTCACACCGAGCATGGCGTGCGAACCGTCGATTATCTCAAGATCAGGACCCCCGTCCTGGGCACTATGTTCGTTGACACCGTGATTACACGCTCCACGCGGATCCTGGCCACCATGCTCAATACGGGCGTGAGCCTCCTCGACGCCATTGAAGTCATCGCCGGATCAACCCGCAATTACTACTTCTCACAACTCTGGGCCGCCGTCGATAAGCGAATCCGCGACGGCTATCAGCTCTCCGACGCCATTCAACTGTCCTGCGGCCAGAATCTCATCGCCCCCGGCGTCATCCAGATGCTCCGCGCCGGCGAGAAGTCCGGCAAGCTCGGTGAGGTCTGCACCAAGGTCTCCGACTTCTATGAAAAGAAGCTCGAGGCCTCCATCAAGAACGTCATGACCCTGATCGAGCCCCTCATGATCACCGTTCTCGGTGGCGTCATCGGCACCATCGCCATAGCCCTGCTGCTACCCGTCTTCCGGATATCGTCTGTTGTCGCCCACTAACAAGCAGCAATCGCCGAACGACGAAATACGAACTACAACTCCACCGCCGCCGAATTCTCCGTACAACACGCAATCCAGATATTGGGGCATTTGACCTTGCCCTTTGGCCCCTTGCCGGGTATCCTGCGTGCTGGTCACAGCCTCGACCCGGCCAATAGGGCCTCGCCGTCTTGCTTTTTGCCGTTTGATCTTTGTACCTGGTTTTCATCCATGGCCCCACGACTGAAGGTTCTCGGTATCGCCGCCGGCCCCAGAAAAGGCGGCAACAGCGACACGCTCCTGCAGCGGGCCTTGCTCGGTGCTGAATCCCTGGGCGCCAGAACGGAAGAGATATACTTGTCTGACTTCCAGGTGACCCCCTGTACCGAGTGTAACCACTGCCTGACCGGGGGAAGTTGCAACGTCATCGACGACTTCCAGCCCATCCTCGGCAAGATACTCAATGCCGACCGCGTCATCTTCGCCACCCCTGTTTTCTTCATGACCGTCACGGCCCAGGCCAAGTTGCTTATCGACCGGTGCCAGTGCCTCTGGGTCCGCCGCCATCGCCTCCATCGCCCGATCATCGGCCGCCCCGGCATCGAGCGCCGCGCCGCCGTCATCGCGGTAGGGGGGTCCCGCGGCAAGAAGATGTTCGATTCGGTCCGCTGGACCCTGGAGACCTGGCTCGACGCCCTCGACATGAAGTACACGGCGGGCCTGTTCGTCAACCGCGTCGATGAACCCGGCGCTATCCTCAACCACCGCGAGGCCCTTGCCCATGCCACCCGCCTCGGTCGCCATCTGGCCGACCCCGCCTCCCGGTTCCCGGAGACCCCAACCAACATCCTCCTCGACGAATAGCCATCACTGTGTGTTCCGATGAGTCCGACCGTGTCCGCACACCGGCGGCCTGGGGCCTCATCCCGACCTACCCACGGGATGCAACAACGGCAAAATGCTTGTACCTCGGCACGCCGTACCATTAATATATTAATATAAGGATGGGCCCATGAACTTGTCAAAGCCGATCATTGTCCTTATCGCGGCAAGGGTTTCCGCTTTAGGTCTACCGGTCCCGGC
>DSDB01000428.1 GCA_011057845.1 Phycisphaerales bacterium
CTTCTAAAGAATCAACAATCATTTTGCGTCTCGATGCCTTGTGTCATACTCATACTCTCATTGCGACGTGCTGCTACCTCCTTCCTGCGTGAGTGAAACGTAAGCGCGGACTCTGACGTGAATTGTTGAGAAGTGATGAACGGAATGTACCCAGCTCCGATCCGTAACGCACCATCCAAATGTCCAACCCTGCTCCATACCCAGCACCCGCACGCGGCGCGTTCTCGGGCGTCCCATCGGTCTGTCAAAGACCCTGATGGGCCGAAACCGCACAGCGGCAGGTCGACATCCACTAGTGCCAGTTGGGTCATATATACCAAATCCTGAACCTGACTGTCAAGCAAAAAGTGTCATAATTATCGGCCTGTGACCGAAATTGTCCGGCTGTAAGGCCTGGAACAACCTCTGTGCCTTGGCAACCCGCCGCGGGGGCCCCCTGAGGCGGATGACACAAGGTTGAGCATTTCGTAGCGTATTTCTTCGCCAAATGGTTGTCGGGGAGGCCAGAAAATGGGTCGGTCTTGAGTTTTTTCCGAGTTTTTTTCGTATTCCCGGCTTTAGTTTTGCCTTTCGGATGGGTTGGAAGCTGCGGCGCAAGTTATTATCGGCCCATTGCACGGGGGGCGTGGCCGGATCATGCGAATCCGCATTTTTAGCAGCGCCAGAGGGGTTTGGATGTCGGGCCGATGGCTTGGTGGCCTGACCCATTGGCTATGACAGTATTGAAAATCTCATGGTCTGCCTGGGGCGGCCGGGAGGGCCCGCCAAGACAGGGTTGTCCTTGGCCAAGAGGGCCGGTCGAGGGTTGCGGGGTTGTGGATAACCCGTGGATAACCCGTCCGGGGGCGGAGATGAGGGTTGACAACGGCGTCTGGTTACTTAAGGTTCGCGGGTATGGACGCCACGACCAACAAAGAAAGGGGGTCATACCATGTTGGCAATTACCGTCAGTTATCAGGAACTTGCCTGGCCCGTGGGAGGCGCACTTATCGCGGGGCTGCTGGGTCATTTGCTGGTTTACCCGGTTCTCAAGGCGGTCGCGGCCAGGACGAAGTCGGGGGTTGACGGCTCGTTCATCGGGCACTGCTATGCGCCGGGCCAGTGGATCGTGATCCTCATCGGCCTGCGGATGGCGCTGAATCTGCCGCGTTATCAGGCTGACCCGGCGGCGGAGTTCGTTCTGCGGCTGATCGGCCTGGGGCTGATTGTGATGGTCTCGTGGCTGGCGATCCGGCTGGTGCGGGTGCTGGAGGACTATCTGAGCGGGCGTTACGACGTGGGGGTCAGTGACAATCTGCGGGCGCGCAAGATCCACACGCAGTTTCGCGTGCTCAAACGGATTGCGATCGTGGTGGTGGCGGTGCTGGCGCTGGGGACGGCGCTGATGACGTTCGAGCGGGTGCGGCAGTTGGGGACGACGGTGCTGGCGTCGGCGGGGATCATCGGCCTGGTGGTGGGCATGGCGGCGCAGCGGGTGATCGGGAACTTCATCGCGGGTCTTCAGGTGGCGGTTACGCAGCCTTTTCGCATCGACGATGTTGTCATTGTAGAGGGCGAGTGGGGGCGGATCGAGGAGATCACGCTGACGTACGTGGTGGTCAAGATATGGGACCTGCGGCGGCTGATTGTGCCGATCAACTATTTCATCGAGAAGCCGTTCCAGAACTGGACGCGGGTATCGGCGGATATTCTGGGGACAGTTTTCATTCATCTGGATTATACGGTTCCGGTGGCGGCGGTGCGGCGGAAACTGGACGAGATTCTGCAGGGACATGAGCTGTGGGACAGGAAGGTGTGCGTGGTGCAGGTGACGGGGGCGACGGAGCGGTCGGTGGAGCTGCGGGCGCTGGTCAGCGCGGCGGATGCGTCGAAGGCGTGGACGCTTCGCTGCGACGTCCGCGAGCGGTTGATTGATTTTGTCCGCAGCGACTTTCCGGCGGCGCTGCCGCGTTTACGGATTGATCTGGCCGATCCGGGGCGGCTGCCGGATGCGGTGTTGGGGCAGTAAGGGATCGAGGGGTTCGTTCGAGCTGATGCTTCGGGCGGGTCGGCATGGTCGGCGGCGGGATTCTCGTGGCGTGGCGCCGGCGGGGCAGGATTCGAGCCCCCCTGTCGGGCTGTTTCCGCTGCCAAATTGACAGTTCATGGTTGCCAGAAATGCGCCCTGGATGGGCCTAAAACACGGATTCCCGGCCTGGAATCGGGGGTCGCGGCGGCTGGCACGGTGTTTGCATATTGGGTGGGGTGGAATAGAAAGACAACAGCGAACACAGGTAAACAGGTAAAAGGACCTTTGGAAGAAAAGGAGGTGCACTATGGCATTACTACCGACCACACGCAGAGAAAGAAACGAACTGACCCGGTTTCACAACGACATTGACGACCTGTTCAATAGCTTCTTGAACGGGTTCGATGCGCCGTTGCTGGGGCGTCGGGCGTGGCCGGCAATCGACGTGGCCGACCGCGAGAACGAGGTCGTTGTGCGCGCCGAGGTCCCCGGCTGCAAGAGCGACGACATTGACATCTCGATTCACAACGACGTGCTGACGATCAGCGGCGAGAAGAAGGAAACCAAGGAGCACAAGGACAAGGGCTTCTTCCATGTCGAGAGCGCCTATGGGGCGTTCCGGCGGGATGTGCGTCTGCCGTCGGACGTGGACAGTGAGAAGGTCGAGGCGGTCTGTGAAAACGGCGTGCTGACGATCACGCTGCCGAAGGCCGAGAAGGCCAAACCCATCAAGGTCCAGGTCAAGGGATAACGGGACAGATTCTCACCGCAGAGACCGCGGAGACCGCAGAGGGTGGTTGAGTGCAGTTCTCTCCGCGGCCTCTGCGTTCTCGGCGGTGATTCCTTGTGCAGGGCAGGTCAGCTTTGGCGTTTGACGGCCTCGGCCAGTTGCGCGATGCGCAGTTCCAGGCGTTTGATCTCGCGCTGGATGCTGACGAGCACGGGGTCCTCGATATGTGAGCGTTCGTCCGGCATCTATCCATACAGTCGCCCCATCGGCCCAAACGGTTCAGCCTATCCCTCCTTCGCCGTGGATTCCCTGTTGTGACGGCCGGGAGTTTACATGGCGAGGATCTTGTCCATTCGGGCGGAGAGGTCTTTGAGATAGGCCTCGTCGCCGCCGCTTAGTTCCGGGGTGAGGTAACCGGTGTAGCCGATCTCGCGGAGGGCCTGGCGGACCTGGGGCCAGTTGACGTCGCCGTCGAGCAGGTTGGTCCACTGATAGCCCTGGCGTTTGAAGTCCTTGAGGTGAATCTTGATGATGCGCCTGCCGAGGGTGCGGATCCAGTCCTGGGCGAAGCCGAAGAGGATGACGTTGCCGATGTCGAAGTAAGCGCGGACCCATCGGCTCTCGAACTCGTCGATGTAGCGGGCGAACTCGATGGGGCTCAGGAGGAACTTGTTCCAGACGTTCTCGACGGCGATGACGACGCCGGCGTCCTCGGCGGGTCCGATGAGCTTGCGGATGTTGTCCTGGGAGCGTTTGTAGGCGTCCGCATAGCCGACGGTTTCGGTGACGATGGCGGGGACCAGCAGGACGGCGTCGCAGCCGAAGGCCTGGGCGCTTCGCAAGGCGGTTCGCATTCCCGACAGGCCCTCTTTCTGGACCTCGGGGTTCGGGTCCGAGAGGGGCTGGCCCCAGCCGCCGTATACGATGGAGTGAATGGGCGTGCCGGCGTCGCGGGCGAGCTTGCCCAATTCCTCGGCGGCCTTGAGGTCGGCCATCGGCGAGGCCTCGATGCCCCGGAAGCCGCAGTCGTACGCGAGGGCGAACTTCTCCTTGTTGCCAAGGTCTTTGGGAAGCATACCCAACTGCAGCGCCTTCTTGGGGGCAGAGGCCGTGTCCTGCCCATCGGCCGCGGCCGTGAGAATGCCTGCTGCCAGACCTGTTGCGGCGGCTGTCCGCAGGAATCCGCGTCGGTTCATTGCTGGGCGACTCATAGGCGTACCTCCAGTTCGTATACGTGCCTCCGGCGGGGTCGGCCCGGAATCTTACAGGGTGGTTCCGAGATTTGCCGGTTGCCGGGTCCTCGCGGGGTCGGACGGCACAAGGCCGGCATCCGGATGGCGACCCGCCACGGCCGTACAGTATAGCAACCTAGATAGAGGCTTGGTATTGGGAAAAAATGGGGTCAAGGGCCGGTCTCTGCAGGGGCCGTCGGCGGGGGCGGCTGGGTGGCCGCAAGGTCTTATTAGACAATGATTTGCGCCGATTTCAAGGGGTAGCCGGCGGCCCGGGCACCGGGGGCATTGGGGCCGATAACTGTGAAACACAATGCGCGATGGCTGTTATGCGGGGCATTTTATCGGCCGGTGCCATAAATGCAGTAAAGTTTTGATGAATTTTCAGCCGAAGAATGAATATCTGTGTGTAAGGGCTTTTCAACACTGAAAATGCACCTTCTAATAGTGATGAAACGGATTTTAGGGCTGTTATCGGGGGTTAACCATGCTCCACAGCCGAAACGGATTTCCAAGCTGGAGATACTGCCATGAGGACCATCGCCGTTGTTAACCAAAAAGGTGGTTGCGGTAAGACGACCGTCTCCATCAATCTCGCTCACACACTGGCCGAATCAAGCAAGAAGGTTCTGCTGGTGGATATGGACCCTCAGTCGCACTGCGCGGTCGGACTGGCCGTGCCGGAGGAACAGACCGAGCAGTCCATCTATGACGTGCTCATCAGCCGCAGCCGCAACGAGCCGATCAAGCTGACGGAGATCCTCTGGCAGATCAGCGACAACCTGGAGCTGGCGCCGGCGAGCATCGACCTGTCGGCGTTCGAGCAGCAGATGAGCGGGATCCCGGACCGGGAGTGCTGCCTGCGGGACGCCCTGGACGAGATCAGCGGGGATTATGAGTATGTCGTGATCGACTGTCCGCCGGCGGTGGGGCTGCTGACGTTCAACGCGCTGCGGGCGGCGACGGATGTCGTGGTGCCGGTGGAGACGGGGTACTTCTCGCTGCACGGGCTGAGCAAGCAGCTTGAGACGCTGAAGATCCTGTGCGAGCGGTGCAATCAGCAGGTGAATGTGCGGGTGCTGGGCAGTATGTACGACATCCGCACGAAGATGGCGCGGGAGATTCTGGCGGAGCTGCGGTCGCACTTCGCGGACAAGATGTTCAAAACGGTGATCAATTTCAACACGAAGATCAAGGAGGCGTCGAGCTTCGGCCAGCCGGTGGGCGAGTACGACCCGGCGAGCAAGGGGCATCAGGACTTCCGCAACCTGGCGGAAGAGGTGATCGAGGCCGAGGCGCGGCAGCAGCAGCGGCAGATTGTCAACTCTCTGGCGGACCAGCTTGAGGCGATCAGCTCATCGGCGGACGAGTTGCTGGCCGAGACACGGGCCGAGCCGGTGCTCGCCGAGCCGGAATGGGTCGTCGAGGAGGTATCCATTGAGCAAACGGCCCCGGCGGAGGCGCTGCAGGTGGCGCTTGAGCCGCAGCCGGTCGAAATGGCGGCCGAGCCGGTCGCGACGGACGCCGTCGAGGTGGCGGCCGAACCGGAGCCAGTGGCCCAGGCGACGATGCCGGGCAGCGACCTGGAGCGCAAGCTGGCGAACTACTACGGCGTGAACCAGATTTCGGATGCGATTGTGTTCGTGACGCTGTATCCGCGGGCCCAGACGGTGCAGGTCGCCGGCGATTTCAACAACTGGGAGCCGGCCAATACGCCGATGCACAAGGTGGGGCAGACGGGGGTCTGGCAGACGAAGATCAAGCTGCCGGCCGGGACGTACCGCTATCGGCTGGTGGTCGATGGGCACTGGCAGCAGGACCCCTATAACGAGACGACGGAACTCAATCCCTTCGGCGGCTATAACTCGGTGCTGGAAGTCAAGTAGCCCGTAATCCGTTCAATTCTATTCAAACAACCGGGGCCTGCGCCGTGCAGGCCCCCATCATTTGGGGATGTTATTTGGCGGGGGTCTTTGCCTGCGTGGTTCTCGAGGGCAGGCCGAGGATGTTACAGTTGTCGTTGAGAGCTGTCGGAGGGCATCAGGGGTCGAGGATCTCCTCGGCCCGTCCTTCGTCGACTTCCATGATATAACGGCGTCTTGTCACCGCGGCGGCTTCCAGCGTCAGCGCCGCCACATCATCGCGGGACAGGTGCTCCAGTGAGCACTTCCGGCAGCCGGCCATCCGTTGCCGCAGACCCTGGGCCAACCGCTCGTTTGCTCGTGCAAGCTCGCCCTGTTTGTCCAGGCATGGTTCAGATCGGCAGGTGATTTCAGACGTCGCAGGCCTTGATAGCTTGGATGAGGGCGGTGACAGCGTCGCCGGTGGGGGTGTATTCGTGGGCGACATAGCCTTCGTAGCCGGTCTCGGCGATGGCCCTCATGACGGCGGGATAGTTGATTTCCTGGTTCTCGTCGAGTTCGTGTCGGCCCGGAACGCCGGCGGTGTGGAAGTGGCCGATCATATTGATATTCTTGCGGATGGTGGCGATGAGGTCGCCTTCCATGATCTGCATGTGGTAGATGTCGTAGAGCATCTTGAATCGCGGCGAACCAACGCGGCGGCAGAGTTCGAAGCCCCACTCGGACCGGTCGCACATGTAGCCGGGGTGGTTGACCTTGCTGTTGAGCAGCTCCATACAGATGGTGACGTTGCCGTCTTCAGCGATTTTGACGGCTTCCTTGAGAATCGTTGCGCAGTTGTCCATGCCCTCTTCATCACTGATGCCCTTGCGGCTGCCGGCCATGCAGATGACGTTGGGCCATTTGGCGTCGGAGGCGGCCTTGATGTTCTTCCTGAACTCCTCGAGGAGTTGGGGATGTTTGGCCTTGTTGTTGAGGCCGTCGTTGATGGAGCCGGCGCCGGGAACCATCGTGGCTACAAGGCCGCGCCTCTTGAGGGCGTCCCAGTCGCTCGGGCCGACGAGGTCCTTACCGACGACGCCGAATTTCCAGAGCAAGGCGCACTCCTCGTCCAGGCTCATTTTCGCCTTCCGCAGGACACCGCCGCAGACGGATTGCTTGATGCGGCCTTTGACAATGAGCGATTCCCGTGCGACGGCCACACCGGGCAGGGAAGCCGCCAGGGAAGAGGCCCCGACGGCCGCGGCCGCGGCCAGGACGCCACGGCGTGTGAGATGTTCGGGGGCGAGGGTGTTCGGGTGGGTGTTGGGAGGGTTCATCGGATCGTCCTTTCCAGAGATGGGATCGAGATGGTGCTGTACATACGGCGTAGGTTACACATCGCGGCGGGCCGTTGCAATGGGAATAGTCCGAGGCCCCGGCATACGCCGGCAGGATGCCCGTGCTGCGGCTGGGACGCGGGGCAGTGGTGCTTGTTGCGGGCGTGGGCATGGGGTAGGATGGGATGGGCATGAAACACGTCTATAGCGGCCTTTGCTATTTGGAAGGAGTATGGTATGAAACGGTCAATCCGGATGTCGGCGCTGGTGATGGGCGTATGGGTCTGCACATTGGCCGCGGGGCGGGAGATTCACGTATCGAAAACCGGCAGCGATTCGGCGGTCGGCGATGCGCAGCGGCCGTATGTGACGATCGGCAAGGCGGCGGCGGAGGCCCAGGCGGGCGATACGGTGATTGTCCACGCGGGGGTCTACCGTGAGCACATCAAGCCGGCGCGCGGCGGCGACAGCGAGGACCGCCGGATCGCGTACCGGGCGGCGGCGGACGAGCAGGTGTTCATCAAGGGGTCGGAGCGGATTGACTCGTGGAAGCGGCAGGAGGCTGGCGTGTGGAAGGTGGAACTACCCAATGCGTTTTTCGGGGATTACAACCCCTATGCGCTGAACGTCTCCGGCGGGTGGCTCAATTACGGGCAGTGGCATCATCGGGGGGATGTGTATCTCAACGGGGAGGCGTTCTATGAGAAACAGACGGTCGATGAGGTGGCCGCGGCGCAGAATAGTTGGCACTGCGCCATCCAGGGCGATACGACGATCCTCACGGCGAATTTCGGCGATGCGAATCCCAATGCCGAGCTGACGGAGATCAACGTCCGCGAGAGCCTGTTCATGCCGGAGATCACGGGGCTGCGATATATCACGGTGGACGGCTTCCATTTCGCCCATGCGGCGGCGAACTGGGCCCCGCCGGTGCTCGAGTTGCAGACGGGGGCGGTGGGGACGCGGATGGGTAAGCACTGGGTGATCGAGAACTGCACCATCACGAATGCGCGATGCGTGGGGATCATCCTGGGCCACGCGCCGGGCGTGGACTACGAGGACATCGAGGCGTTTGGCGACCACGTGGTCCGCAACAACGTGATCCGGCGGTGCGGGCAGGCGGGCATCGCGGGCCAGAAGGGGGCGACGCGATCGCTGATTGCGGGCAACCTCATCGAGGAAACGAATTACCGGCGGGAGTTCGGCGGGTGGGAGACGGCGGCGATCAAATTCCACAACAGTGTCGATACGGTCATCCAAGGCAATCTGATTCGCGGGGTGTACCGGCAGAAGGAAGGGGCATTCGGGATATGGATCGACTTCGGGAATCAGGGGGTGCGGATCAGCGGCAACCTCATTTACCACTGCGAGGCCGAGACGGTGTTTCTGGAGATGAACCACGGGCCGACCCTGGTGGACAACAACATCCTGATCGGCCGGCCGACGCGGGCCAACTCCGAGGCGACGGTCTTTGCGCATAATCTGTTTGTCGATTCGGGGTATGTCTATACGCCCGATACGGGCCGCCGCAGCGGGTACTTCAAGCCGCATACGACCCTCACTGTGGGACGAAAGACCGGGACCGCCCAGGACGACAAGTGGTACAACAACATCTTCGTGCGTGCAGGACTGGATGATGTGAAGGATGCGAATGGCTACGCTTCGGACTACAATGTCTTTCTGGCGGGGGCGAGAAAGAGCCGTTTCGGCGACGAACACAGTGTGGTCGATGCTTACGCGGCGGAGGTGGTTGTCCACGACGAGCCTCTGGGGGCGATGGTGGAGTTCACCGTCAACGAGGCGGCCCTGGGGGTAACGGGCCCACGGGTCGATGCCGAGCTTATCGGGGTATTCCCGACGGTCGGCCAGACGATCGAGGACCGGTACGGCAGGCCCATCGCCGTGGACCGGGATATGCAGGGCAACGGACGCCGTCAAAACCTGCCGGGGCCGCTGGCGGAGCTGAGGGCGGGCAAGAATACGGTCGTCTGGTCGTTGGGGCCACGTCGGTAGAGGCGAGCGGCATCATAGCGACGTGCCTTCATCTTCATTCGGCGAAAAGGAAAGACTCACACCCAGGGCCGGCGCGGCAATCCCCAGAGCGTCCGGAAGCGGTCTTCGAGGGCCATGAGGTAGGCGGAGGCCTCGGCGTCGCCCTCGCGCGGGGCCCAGGAGGCGAAGCCTTTGTCGGTGGAGGGGTCGTAGGGACCGGGTTTGACCTCGAAAACGACGGTGTCGGGCTCCAGGGCGAAAATCGTATGCCAGACGCCGGGGCGATAGTCGACGCCGATGACGCCCCGGTCGATGTCCAGGAGGATGGAGGCGGCTTCGTCGGGACGACCGTGGTCGTCGAACTGGATGCAGGCGAGCCGGCCCTGGAGCAGGATGAGGGACTCGGACTTGGGCGGGTCGATGTGGCGGTGTGGGGTGACATAGCTGGCGGGCTGGAGGGCGTTGAGCATCCGCTGTAGGGTGTCGCTGTCGCCGGTGTGGAAGATGTGGATGTCGCGTTTTCGGGGGCTGCGGCGGGCGTCGGCGGCCTTGGCGACGATGAGGGCCGAGCCGATGGCAACCGAACTGCGGTGGTCGGATCGGGTGGCCACGGGCGAGATGCGAATGGGCGCGGGTTGATTCATGGGGCGAGTCCTGTCAGAAGCCCAGGTATTGACGCAGAGGCTCGAAGAGGTTTGGGCCGGTGGCGATCATTCCCGTGATGAGGGTATTGGAATTGTTGAAGGTGAGCGGGCCGCCCTGCTTTTCCATGGTCCGCCCCCCGGCCGCTTCGATGAGGGCGACGCCGGCGGCGATGTCCCACTCATTTTTGGGGACGAGCGTGAAGGTCGCGTCGGCCAGCCCGGCCGCTATGGCTGCGAGTTTGTAAGCGACCGAGCCGCTGGGGATGACCTTGAGCGGGCCATCCATGAAACGGTCCCATTCACCTCGCTTGATTTCGCTTCGACTGGCCAGAACGGTTGCCCCTTCGACGGTGTCCTTGTCGGTGGTTTTCACGGGTTTGCCGTTCATCGTAACACCTGCTCCGGCCACACCGATGATCAACTGGTCCGCCTGCGGGTTGCAGATACCTCCTGCAACAACCTTGCCATCGATTGCCAGCCCCACCGAGGTGCACCATTCGGGAATGCCCTGGATGAATTCCTTGGTGCCGTCGATAGGGTCCACGATCCAGACACGGTGTTTCTGAAGGCGGCTCGGGTCGTCGCGGGTCTCTTCGGAGAGCCAGCCGTCGCCGTCGATGCGGAGGGTTTGTTTGAGCAGTTCGTCGAGTTCAAGGTCGGCGGCGGTGACCGGGTCTCCGCCGGCCTTGCGGTCGGCGTCGATGCGGCCGGGCGTATACTTGGCGACGGCCTTTCGGGCGAGTGTCAGGGCCTGTTCGATACGTTGGAGGTCATTCTCAAGATTCATTTCTGACTCGTATATCGTATTGCGTCGTGCGTATTGCGTATTGCGTCGTTCGTCCCGAAGCCGGCTCGGGATTGTGTCGGTGGGGTGAGCCCCACCCAGCCGCTGGATTCCCGCCTGTGCGGCAGTGACCTTTTGCTCTTATGCCCTTGTGCTCCTATGGTCTTGTCAGAACGGCCAGACCATCGGTATCAGGATCGTCGCACAGACGCCCAGCAGGACCGTCAGCGGCAGTCCGACCCTGACGAAGTCGCCGAATTTGTATCCGCCGGGTCCGTAGACCATCATATTCGTCTGATAGCCGATGGGGCTGATGAAACTGGCGGACGCGGCGAAGACAATCGCCATGACAAGCGGCCGGGGATGGATGCCCATTTCACCGGCAATGGCCACGGCGAAAGGGAATATCAAAGCGGCGGCCGCGGTGTTGGTGATGACGGCGGTGAAGACGGTCGTCATAAAGAAGACATAGGCCAGCAGCCCGTATGAACCGAGCCCGGCGGTGTGGTCCACGAGGTAGTCGGCGGTGGCGTGGACAATGCCGGAATTCTCCAGGGCCTTGGCCAGGCCGAAGGCGGCGGCGATGGCAATCAGTGTTTGCCAGTCGATGCTGTTTCGTGCGGACGAGGCGGATATGCAGCGAAAGACAATCATCAGACCCGCCACGAGGAAAACCGCCACCACGATCGGCAGGATCCCGCTGATCAGCAGCACCACGAGCACCAGCAGCAGCACCGCGCTGATCAGGGCCTTTTCCGAGCGGACGGGGCTGGAGTCCTCGACGCCGCCGACCAGGAGAAAGTCGGGGTTGTTCCGATGGGCGCGGACGAAATGGGCGCCGGCCTGGAGCAGCAGCGCATCGCCGGGACGCAGGACGATGTCACCGACTCGGCCGACGAGGCGGCGGCCGCCGCGGTGGACCGCGATAACGGCGGCGTTGTAGGTGGCGCGGAAATCGGCGTCTCGAATGGCCTTGCCGATGCCGGGGCAGGCCTGGGAGACAACGGCCTCGCAGAGCACTTCATGGCGCCGCTGGGCCGCCTGGTCCTCGTAGCTGTCATCGGCGACGGGGACCAGCCCCGGTATCTTTTCGAGATCGACGATGGTGCCCACGACCCCCGCGAAGGTGAGCACGTCGGAGGCCCGCAGGATGTAATCGGGGGGCACGGGCGAGATGACGCGGTAGTCGCGGACCACCTCGATGAGGAACAGTCCGGGCAGATGGCGCAGGCCCGCCTGTTCGATGGTCCGCCCGACGAGGCGGCAGTCCGGCTGAACGCGCATGTTCACAAGGTACTCGCGTGGACTGTCCATGAGGCCTTCGATGAGGTCCTTGCGATTGGGCAGGAGTCGGCGGCCGATCAAGAGTATGTAGGCGATACCGATGGCGGCATAGGGCAGCCCCACGTACCCCACTTCAAAGAAGGTCATGGGTCGAAGCGATTCGCTCAGCGAGGGGGTGCTGCGTGAGGCCTCGGTCATCAGTCCGTTGACGACGAGGTTCGTGCTGGTGCCGATCAGGGTGCAGGTGCCGCCGATGATGCAGAAGTAGGACAGCGGCAGCAGGAGCCTGGACGGCGCAACGCGATGGGCCCTGCACCAGCTCGATATGATGGGGATGAACATGGCCACGATCGGCGTGTTATTGAGGAAAGCCGACATCAGGGGCAAGGAGGCGGCCATGCGGGCCAGGACGGATCGGTGCGTCCGGGCGCCGCCGAGGAGCCAGGCCCCGGCCGCATCGAGGGCGCCGGTCTCGCGCATGGCGGCGGCGATGACGAACAGCGCGGCGACGGTGAGCATTCCGGTGTTGGAGAAACCGGCGAGGGCCTCCTGGGGCGTTATGATTCCGACCAGGGCAAAAAGCACCACGGCGCCGAGGAGCAGTGCATCGGGCGCACGATTGGCCAGCAAGCCCCAAAGGACCCCCAAGAGAACCACCAGACAGAATATCGCTTCCCACTGCATCAATCAGGCCTTCGGTTCGTGATGCGTCTGAAACACCACCAGCCGCCGCGCGGGACCATCCCATGAATAGTCGAAGCCCGGACAAACCCCGGCGGGCGCCGGTCAGGATGCGTTGGCCGCGGCGACGTAGCCCTGTTTCTCCAGATAAAGGATGATGCTCTGAACACCCTCTTCGGGTGTCGCGTCGGTTGTGTCGCAGACCAGTTCGGCGTCTTTGGGCTCTTCGTAGGGGTCGGAGACGCCGGTGAATTCCTTGATGATGCCGGCGCGGGCCTTGGCATAGAGGCCTTTTCGGTCGCGCTGCTCACAGACCTCGGCCGGGGTGGAAACATGGACCAGGACAAATCCGCCGACGGGTTCGATCATCTCGCGGACCTCTTTGCGGATTCGGTCGTACGGGGCAATCGGGGCGCAGACGGCGATACCGCCGTTCTTGGTGATCTCGGAGGCGACCCAGCCGATGCGGCGGATGTTGATGTCGCGATGCTCTTTGGAGAAGCCCAGTTCGGACGAGAGATGTTTGCGGACGAGGTCGCCGTCGAGCAATGTCGTTGGACGACCGCCGATTTCCATCAGCCGCGTGATAAGGACGTTCGCCAGGGTGGATTTGCCGGAACTGGGCAGGCCGGTAAAGAACACCGTGAAGCCCTGTTTGCTGCGCGCCGGGTAGGTCCGGCGCAGCTCGGTGATGACGTCTGGGAAGCTGAACCACGTCGGAATGTCGCGGCCGGTGGCCAGACGATCGCGCAGTTCGGTGCCGGAGATGTTCTTGGTCACGGCGCCTTCGGGGATCTCATCGACGGGCAGGTAGGCGTCCTGGTCCTCGACGTAGACCATTTCCTTGAAGGGAACCATGCCGATGCCCAGTTCCTTCTCGTGCTCCTGCACGGCTTCCTGGGCGTCGTAGGGTCCGTAGAAGGGCTTTCCGGAGGGGTCTTTGCCGGGTCCGGCGTGGTCGCGGCCGACGATCAGGTGGGTGCAACCGTAGTTCTTGCGGATAATCGCGTGCCAGAGGGCCTCGCGCGGGCCGCCCATTCGCATGGCCAGGGGCAGCAGGCTCAGCATGGCGGTGTTCTTGGGGTAGTGCCCCAGGATGGCCTGGTAGCAGCGGACGCGGGTGTAGTGGTCGACGTCGCCGGGTTTGGTCATGCCGACGACGGGGTGGATCAGGAGATTGGCCTGCTGATCGGCGGCGGCGCGGAAGGTGAGTTCCTGGTGGGCGCGGTGCATGGGGTTTCGCGTCTGGAAGGCGACGATCTTGCGCCAGCCGAGGGCGGCGAACTTCTCCCGCAACTGGGCGGGGGTGGTTCGAAGCTCGACGAAGTCATAGTGGTGCGGCAGGCTGACGCCCTCGATGCGTCCGCCGACATAGTGGGAGTGGGCGTTTCGCATGAGGTAGCGGACGGCCGGGTGCGCTTCGCTGGTCGTCCCGAAAACCTGCTGGGCCTCGGCGGCCTTGTCGGGCTGCCAGATGTCCTCGATGTGCAGGGCCGCCAGCATCGTGCCTTCGAGGTCGCGCAGGGCCAGGATACCGCCGGCCTTGAGTGTCTTGGCGAGGTCCTCGGGGATGTCCAGGGTGATGGGGATGGGCCAGAATACGCCGCTGGTCAGCCGCATCTTTGAGCAGACTTTGTCGTAGTCGGCCTTGACCATGAAGCCCTCCAACGGACTGAAACCGCCGTTCATGAGCAACTCCAGGTCGCATATCTGCCTGGGCGTCAGATCCCAGGAGGGCCATTCCCTTGACAGGGTCTTTATCTCGGCGGCCCGTTCGGGGTTTGCCAGCAGGTTTACCAACGTCCCACCATGGGGTTCGATCAAATGCTCTTGCATGAACAACTTCTCCTTTTGGGCGGTTTGACGCCCTTCTTGACGGCCCGGCCCTCATGGCGGGTCCATTCGCCCCGCGGGCGCTCGGCCCACAGGGTAATTGAACGCTGTCGGCGGCAGCGAAGGCCACATAATGCCACGCAGCCGCCGAAACACAATAAACAAAAAATTATACCTGTCGCTACGACCGGACGCCAGCATTTTGTGGCTCTCTTGCATGGCGGCGAGGAAAATGGGGTGGTCGGGCGCAATTTTGTTGCGTTTGGGACAGGCGGATGCTACAGTAGCTTCTGTTCGCCCATTCGGGCTACGGGGGCAGGTAGCTCAGTTGGTAGAGCAACGGACTGAAAATCCGTGTGTCGCCGGTTCAAATCCGGCTCTGCCCATTGCATCAACCAAA
>DSDB01000228.1 GCA_011057845.1 Phycisphaerales bacterium
CACTTGGATGGTATTGGCTCGGCAGATCCCCGTAGTAGGAATCCCTGGGATAGCCGCCAACGACCGCCGCCGGGGTCTGGCCGGCCGCGTACCGCCGGCAGGCCCGGGAGTCCTGGTACGGAAGGCCGGATGCCGGACCGCCCGCTCCGGGCCGGTGCTTGCGGTACCGGGATATCTCATAACGCATCGCGCCCGATAGGCTCATGGAACCATCCCTTCAATAGAACATTGGCATTGGATACCAGTCTACCACGGCCCCGGCCGGCCTGTCGTGATATCCGGATGGCCTCTGGCTGACGCAAAGATGACGCGCAGATAGCCTGGGCTCTCGTCGAGGGATGATTATTTTCAATATGGCATAGAAATGACTACCTCAATCTCGGGCCGGCTCCCGGCCGATCCCTGTTTCCCGTCGAGGTTTCGCTTCATGATGTGCCGCACGGCGGCCGCTTTCATGTGGAAATCCTCGGGCGGGCCCTGATGTCCGTAAGGACGGCCCGCCGTGTGGGTTGTAAATTCAACCTGTGAGGATTGGGCAGTGGTAATGCGGGGATGTTTATAAGGTTATCGTTTTCGCTTGGGGTCGCCTACCGGCCGATATGCAGCCCTCCCGCACTGCGCCTTGGTTGGCATCGCCCGTGAGCGATAGTACCAGCCGCTCTCCTACGGGTAGACATTCCAGACTTCAAGAAGGTGCCAACGTTTACCTTTTCGGCCTACGGCCCCCGAAATGGACCAACCCGCCTGACAGGCATCACTGATGCATCTGATGCATCGAGGAACCGGAACCACCATGACATCATCGTCGATGAAGCTAGACAGATGCAGCTTGCCCGGCTCCACGGCCGTAACCAGGAAATGGTCTTCGATCACATCCTCGGTATCGACCGGCATGGAGTCGGTGTAATGGGCCAGCATCCGAGCCAGTTCCTCAGCCGCGGGCAGGTCCCGGGTGGCGGTCGTGCCTCTACCGACCACCTCCGCGGCGTCTTCGGCCGCGATGTAACCCTTCTCCGCAAGCCACCGGCCCAGCTTCTGGGTCACCGTGCCGGCCGCCTGCTTCAAGTCCTTGCCGCACATCACCTTGCGAACCATGAAGTAGCCCAGGAATTCCCCGACGTTTTCACATATCTTCTCCGGGCCGAATATCTCACAGAACTCCCGGTGCGCATCGCCCCTGGCGCCATAGAGCCGGTCAAACAGCGATGCCTCTTCTGGATCCAAGCTCTGATAGGCGTAGCCGTTCAACGACGACCGCAACAGGTCAATGATATCCTTGTACTTGCGCAAGCCGGCCGGTTTGAGGCGTTTCGCCTGCTCTTCAAGGAATTCCTCGAACACGTCCTCAATCGTCCTGCCCACAGGTTGCGGCCGGTGGGGGGGCTCTGTGCTCATGTCAATACCCGTCCTGGGGTCGTCTTCTCGGTTTTCACATCAACGACCGTAATCATCGGCCGCAAGGGTTGGCGCATGGCCTGGCCCTTGAATTTGCCGAGGATCGCGTCGAAGTCCCGGTCCAGTTGGAACCGCTGATCCTTCAGGATGTGCTTGAAGACCTCCTCCGTGCGAGCCGGATACCGATCCCGCATTCGCTGGAACAGCCAGAAATCAACACTCTCGGCCGTCAGGTAATCCCAGACCCGCTCGGCCTGCTCAGCCGTCAGCGGCGCCTCACCGTCGGCAAAGGCCGAGCGGAACAGGCCGTAGCCCACATAGAACGCCAATCCGTGACGCCGGTCAAAAACCGCCGCCGTATCCGTTGCCTTGAGCAGGTGATCCGGCAGGGGGAACTGGATGTCCGGCCGAGCGTGGCCATGCTCCCGGCGGTACAATTCAGAGCGAGTCAAGCCACGATCGGGCACAATCACCTCATCATTCCAGTACCGATAGAACCGGTTCATCGCCGCACCCAACGCCAGGCCATCGGGCAATACGAGTTCCTCGCCACCAAACAGGTCCATCCACGCCTGATAATGGGCCTCCTGCATGGCAAACGCCTGTTGCATGTGTGGGTCATCGGGGTCGAGGCGGCGGTACAGCGGCCCGTAACCGGCCTGATGCCTCAGCTTGGCCAGGAATTCGGGTTTCTTGCCGGCCCCCTCAAACCGATGCTGTATCCCCGAGAGCAGCCAATGGTCATCCCACGGAGCAACCCGCGAAAACAGCAGATCGCCGACTCGCACATTGGCCAGGCCCCCCGGCTTCGTGGCCTCCAGCGTGAAACTCTGGTCATCTCGCAAATCCCGGGTCTGAAGAAACGGCAGGTCGATCCCGTCCACCACAAACATCCCGCAGAAGATCTCCCGGTCCCAACGCAACAAACGCTCCCTTTGCCGGTCGCTGATATCGCGCCGGCGCTCGAGCAGCACTTGGATCGGTGTCTTGCCCGCTAGGTGGGTCGCCCGGAAGATGAAGGTGTCGGTGGCCTCGTCCACCGCCAAGCCTGAATCCACCCATTGCCGCCACTGAGCCGCCCGCTCCAGTTCCCCCTCCACAAACGCGGCGCACTCGGCAAACAGCCACGGGTCATTGCGAACGAAATGCACCAGCTTGTGCTTCAGGTCGCCGCCGTCATCCGAATCGTCAATCATCAAGCCCAGTTGCTGAACATCCCGAAAGGGGTCGCCTGACGCCTCTGGAAGCCCAGCAGGTCTGCCCGTATCGGGGAAATACCGCCCGTGATCGGCCAACGGGTCCTCAAGACATCTGTACAGATCGGCACCGCGGATCCCCCGCACGAGAAGGAATCCCCCCAACATCGCGCCCAGGTTCCACACCAGCGGGGTCAAGTCCGGATGGGGCCAGCCATAGTAGATGCCACGACTGTCCTCCATGTACTTGCGAAGAAGCGGCTCAAAGCACCTGTATGCGGTGTTCTCGCTGATTTGCACCACTGTCGGCTCATCCAACTGCCAGAGTTTCCTACCCAGGCCTTCACAGGGCTGCCCGGCCCAGTCCTGCGCGACAAGGATCTCGAAACCCCTGGCCAGCATCCATCCGACCCTGGTTGATTCATCGTCATCGAATCGAAACGTGTCGGCGGACGCATGGTGAGCCGCCTGCATGCAGTGCAAAGTGAGGCCCTTGGAGAGTTCGTGAATGAACACATCCCACAGGCACGGTCTACGGTGCAGGCGATCCGCATGGAGGCCCGGTGAAGAAATGGGGCCGCCTGGCTTGGTGGTTCCCTTGCGATTGGGTTCTCTGCGACGGCGTCTGTGTCTCGACATTCCGGCCCAACCTTCCATGTACACTCATTGACCGTCCCTGACGCCGGCCGCAGGCTGCCACCGAGCCCCTAGCGTCGAGACCACCGGCTCTCAGCATAGGCGTCCGCCTGCAAGAATGCAACCGCCTCCGGAGAAATCATAGGGCCCTGTAACAGGCACCTGTTGCACCGAATGCGCCTCTCAGACGGTTCTACTCCCGCGAAAAGGCCGTCGAAGGGCATCTCGCCGCCGTCAACCCCGCCAGCATCTCCTCCTTCTCCCGGGATGCCGCCTGTTTGCTGCGGAAGCCCGCCGTCTTGTCCGCCAAGAGCCGCAGCGCCCCCTCAAACCGGCTCGACAGCCTCCAGCCGTGGCGGCCGCCGTAGCGGCTGTTCAGGCAGCTGATGTGTTCAATGACTCCCAGCCGGGACAGTCTGGCTCTCGCTCTTTGCAGGATTCGCCTCGATATGCTGTATTTCTGCTCCATGTGCGCCATGTTAGGCACCAGGAGATCAGCCCATTTCAGTTCAAGGAATATGCACGCGGCGGCGTATTGCTGATTGCGATTGCCCGGAAAGAGCATCTCGATCAGCTCGGTGAAGTCGGATACCTGGCTGATGCGCCTGTGCTGGAAGTCGATCTTGGTGAGTTCTGTCACGCTTTTTCACCCCTGCCTTCTTGTGTGGAATATGGCCTTCGCCGCGGGACCTACCGGTCAAGGCCATGTTAAAATCAGGAACCACCTATTTATGCTTTTTGGTCCCGCACCACAATCCTGGCGAACAAAGGCCGGATGTGCGCACAAAGGCAGGTTGATAGGGAAACCCGCCGCTTCGGACGGGTTTCCCTATGGGTGTCGACGGAGGGGTTTGGGAGGGCGAAAGACTTGTCAATCTTATGGCAGTTGGGGAAGTCCGCGCAGGGCTCGGTTACCGACGAGAGCCGGCAAGAAGGGCTTGAAAACGGAGGTGTATGAGGGTGCCAGGGAGAGTCCGCAACCCTTGCTATTCGCTCAGAATCACGAATTTCGTGTACAGCGGCTTCAATGGCGTTATCAAAGCATCTTCGCCAGCCCAAAGAAATGGCAGGTCGAGGTGCATGAGAAGAACAGCAAAATGGGCGATTCTCACCAGAGTAGTTTGTCTGACAGCCTTTCCGTGAGATGTATTGACCATATTGCAGACCCGAGGCCTTGAAATCCACACCCTGGTCTTGGTATAATTGACGGTATTGCGTGCAGGAGCACCAGATTATGGCGTTCAATGGGAAGTCCTGGTTATCATGTGCTGAAACGGACCTATGGAAAGGGAAGGACCATGCAAGGCAAGAGGCACATCCGACGGTTGGTCCTCATAGCTGTCTTGTTGCCCTCAGTTTTCACGTCAGCCATCCAAGCTGAGCCGACGTATTTCGACGGTTGCGGCTATCTTGTCCAAGGTGTCGAGTGCGTACTGTTCGCGGCCGATGGTGGCGGGCAATATGTGCTGGAGAATCTGGGCAACTTCGTGGCCGGCGATCGCATCCGCGTCCGCGGAGTTCTCGACCTCACGTGCGCGACAATCGGCATGCAAGGCGATGGCTGCATCTCGAACAACGCGATCTCCCTTTGCCCCGAATCGGATCTCAATGCCGACGGGACGGTGAGTTTTCCCGATGTGGCGGCCCTTACCGTCCAATGGCGACGGGATTGCGACGAGCAGAACAACGGGTGCAACGGGGCCGACGTAAGTGGCAACGGCGTCGTAGACTTCTGCGACTTGGCCGTCATCGCCGAGCACTGGCTTGCGGACCTGCTGCCTTCACTGCCCGAACAGCCGTCGTTCACGGCGTATTACACGCCGTACAGCAGCCCCGTTCAGCCCGACGCGGCCGGCTATGACCTGCCGCTTCCTCTGTCAGAAATACTGAATTATGCAGACGTGGATTCCAAACTCGATCTCGCCGGGGTCACGTCCATGCTGCAAGAGAACGGCTTCGCGTTGATGTCATATGAGCTGGGCTATGGCGAGCCCAATAACATGGTGGCCCCATACGGAGTGCTTGCGAACAGGGGTATTCCCATCTTCGTGACCTCCGACACGCTTCTGCACCTTTATCATATCCAGTTCGATGAGACCTTGCGAGAAATTGAGGAAGCCGAATTCTACTACGACATACGAGATCTGACCGCCGCCCTCCTGGACGTCGCTTTGCATCAATACGGTCAATTCGAAGGCGACCTTAGAGAAGCCGCGCGAAGAAACGCCGCGTATCTCGCGGTGGCGCAGAAGCTCATTGATCCAGCCTCGGCTTTGCCGCCGCTGATCTCCGATCTCGTCGCCGCCGAGCTTGCGAAGATCGACGCTCACGAAGGCTTCGCCCCAAGTGACATCTTCCTATACTCGGAAGACTACTCTCAGTACATCCCTCGGGGCCACTACACCCGAAGCCAAATCCTCAAGCAGTACTTCAAGACCTTCATGTGGCTCGGCCGAATGACGTTTCTGCTTAAAGGCTCCGACCCACACGGCCAGACGTGTGCGGCCCTCATCAGTACCTACGATGCGAGAATACAGACTATCCAAGCAGCGCTTCTGGCTCAAGCCACGAAGCAGATCCAGGTCGCCAATCGATCCGGTCAAGGCAGCCGGACCGGCCGAGACATCTGGAACAGGATCTATGAAGTCACCGCATTCTATGTCGGCCTCGCCGACGACCTTACTCCATACGAATACATGGAAGTGCTCAATCGGATCTTTGGGGCGGACTTTGAATTCACCGACCTTGAGAGTGATTACAACTATCTGACCCTCAAGAGCGAACTTGCGCTTCTCCGCTCGCCCAGGATATTCGGAGGTACGGGAAACGTCATAGTCATGCCGCCCATGACTTCGGAATCGCTTGACGAAATACTCGACAAGACAAAGGGCATGCGATTCATGGGCCAACGGTTCATCCCGGATTCATACATGTTCCAGAACCTGGTGTTCCCCGCTGTCGGCCCCTACACCGGCGACGCAGTCGTGAAGCCCTTCACCTGGGGCTTCACGGGGGTGTTTGTCGGGCGCGTCTTCCCTCGCGGCCTCGATGCTATGGCCTTGCTGGGCTCCGATGTTGCCAAACAGATTCTTATTGACGAGGGCGACACGGACTACGAAGAGTATTGGCTGCAGTTCAATCAGCTCAAAGCCGAGTTCGATGCACTCTCTGAAACAGACTGGAACCGCAACCTCTACTGGTCCTGGCTTTACTCACTCAAGGCCCTACTTGTGAGATCTACCGAAGGTCATCCACGTTTTATGCACACCGAGGCGTGGCGAAAGAAACAGCTCAACGCCGCACTCGCTTCATGGGCGGAACTTCGCCACGATACGATCCTCTACGCCAAGCAAAGCTCTACAGGAGGTGGCGGTGGCATGCCTCCGCCTCCCCCGCCGGGTTATGTTGAGCCTGTCCCTGAGTTCTTTGGTCGTCTGTGTGCACTGACGAAGATGACACGCGAGGGACTCGTTGAACTCGACGCGCTTTCCGTGGAGGCGGCAACGCGAATTACAGCGCTCGAAGATATGCTGGGCCGCCTGATCGAGATAGCCGAAAGGCAATTGACCAATCAACCGCCCACCGACGATGACAACATGTATCTCAAGGGGTTCGCCGCATCGCTTCAGCAAACGGTCACAGGAGTGTCTGACGCTGCGGTTGCTACAACGCTGGTTGCCGATGTCCATACCGACACCAACTCGGAGCAAGTGCTTGAAGAAGGTGTCGGCCATGTAGATCTCATCGTGGTTGCCTGCCCCCATCCGACCGGTGGGGCCTTTCTCGCGGCCGGCCCGGTGCTGTCATACTATGAATTCAAGTACCCAATGGCCGATAGGCTCACCGACGAGGCCTGGACAGAAATGCTGAATTCACCCAATAAACCAGATAGGCCGGCATGGTATTCTGAACTGTTTGCGCCTGTGCCCGTCAATCGCTAATAGGACCACTACGGACGCCGCTGCAGCGGAATCAAGATCGTTGTCGTCGATGGCCGCGCGAAGCCGCACTACGCCATCCAGGTGAGAACGCAAGACAGGGCTGTGGACCACATACATACAGCCCCCCAGCCCTCTATTCTTGCCCCTAGACAGCCCCAGATCGCGGCCGAATCCGCACAGCCAACCTACAACCCGAGACTCCAATAGCCCCCCTATTCCATGAGTTCTTTATTGTCAAGGACTTCTGGGAGGCGGGCAGATGCATGACGTATTCAAAGCGCCTCGTCACGGCACCCATCCGTCGATGTTCCATGCTCCGGGAATGGCTAAGCGGTTGGAGAATGGAACCAATCAGAATGGCTTTGGAACTTGACTGATCGGGCTTCATAGGAGGCTCAGGGTCTCTTCCGGATTGTACGGAGCGCACCCGACGGGGGGAATTGAGCCCTTACACCGAACTGCATTCTCCCTGTCCCACGTTCGTGGGCACCAAGGTCCGGCGGGTCTCCGTTGGTCATCTCGCAGAAATTCGGGATCACTTCTGCAGCGTCTACTCCTTGGCTCTCGGCGGCCAGTTGGAACATCCCCGTTCTTGTCTGCGGGTCGAAACCGGCCTCAGAGACGTACTGTGGAACGCCTTTCTGGCCACGTTTCTCATGGCCGGGAGGACAAGCGGCAGATATAAGGTCGTAGTCAAAATCATTGTCGGCGTGGTTGCGGCTGACTGCAATGCTGTAGCCGTCTTGCGGCCGCACGTGAAGGATGTTGTTCCGCGTCGTGCAGTGCTTGATGATCCTGCCACCGCCGCCCAACCCACCGGCACCGTTGCCATCACGTTGGAAGATCGTGTTGTTGAAGATATACATGTGACCGGTCATCCATTGCTCACCACCTGCATAGCCCATCTTGATGAACGGCCCATGGGTCATGTCCCAACTGCTGCCCGGAGGACTGTAGCATTCCCCAGAGACGTTTCGCCAGACATACAACGGCCCGATAGAGACTGCCGCATTTGCTATGGGTATCAACACGTGCTCAATGTAGTTGTTCCATATCCTGACGTTCTGATCACCGCCTTCGGCTTCAATACCATCATCCCAGCAGTTGGCGATATAGTTGCAGTAGATATCACTGTCAGCTCCTGGGAAACCGCGGTAACTGCCGTTGGACCCGGCGCCCATCGCATCATTGAAATAATGATCGTCGTCCGACCAGCACTCGTTGTACCGGAACACATGATTGCCTTCGGAGTTCCAGAACACCACCGTCTGCGGCCCTGCAGGGTGTGTGGACTCGCCGTGTTTCTCCGCCCAACTGTTGGTATCCCAGGAGGGATGGTGCATTTTGCATCGCTGGATCACCACAGCATTGAGAGCACTGTTGTTGCTGAAGACACAGGCTTGGTAGTTCTTGCCCCATCCGTTCTCGTCTTCGCTGCCCCACTTGCTGATATCGCAGTCCTCGATGACGATATGGTGGCCCTCGAACAGCCGTATCCCGTGTTCCTTTACGTTCTTTACAGTAAAACCACGCAGTATGACATAGCTCGCACGAACGCCTATGCCGATTTCATCCCTGTTGCCGGTGTCGATAGTACAGTCTGTGCCGTCGAAAAGCACATAACCATCGGGGCTTCCTGATTGATCCACCACGAGTGGCGTATCGCGGTCTGGAATCTTGACTACAGATCCCAGCGGGAACTGCTCACACCAGGTAGTACCTTGGCATTCAACTTGTTCGTCGGTCCCATCGAGACTCAGCGCAATGTCATAGGTCGTTGCCGGGATCAAGTTCACGAGACTGCCGCGATAGTCTGCCTTACATTCCGCAGTCTCAACCGGATGATATCGAAGGGGAAATCCATCACGCCATTGCTGCTGACCTGCCTGGCGGAACTTGACCGACACCTTACGCTGTGGACTGCCCTGTGCCGGTGACCAGTAGATACTCATGCAGTGAAACGTCGGCACCAGGAGGACTTCAGCCTTATCCGTATCTCGCCGAACCGCTGCCGAGCACGTCCACACAGGTAAAACAAGGCCGGCCAATACCACCGTCAGTGCTGTTCTTTCTGCCATATCAAGTCCCTCGGTTAACGAAATTGGAAGAAGTAGACCCCATGTCAATACCCTAGGTTGCCAGACACCTGCCTCCCAATCAAGCCAAATCCCTGGTAAACATGCCATGCTGACACAGCTGCTGGCGTCGAATGAAAATATGCTCCCTGGCGATTGAGGCGATTGAGCGGTGGGCCTGCTGAGGGATCCTCTGATGGTCGCGGACGGGGCTCAGAAACCCTGCTTAACAGGCTCGGTTTGGCGCTGCCGCGGTGCCTGCGAAGACTCAAACGGCTTGTCAAAATGTGGTGAAGACCCTTGAACAGAAATGCCCTTGGTACTGCCAAAAACCCATATTTGGGCCACGAACTGCGTAACTTGGACTAAAAGCCGGATTCCGCCGGTCGGAGCCATTTCTCACCTCTGGGGGCGACCCTAAGCCGTCGGTCGTGGGCCACCTATGTCGTCGCCTCGTGCAGATCATCGTGGAGACTTGCTGTTGCGGGTGCCAGCCGCTATGATAGATTGCCTCCGCACGGCCCACAAGGATTACCTGAAAAGGGACCCGTCGGACGGAATACATCGCTCGGAAACTGTGCCAAGATGACATGGACGGGGTGATCTCCGATGGACACACAAGCAGAGAGCAAGGGGCGGCGAGTTGCGCAGCCTGGAAACCAGACCGCACAGGCCCTTCGCGAACGGGTGAAGGAGTTGAGCTGCCTTTATCGTGTCAATCGGGTGTTCGAGGGGGCCCTCGGGTCGCCCGACGATATGTTCCAGCGCATCGTTGAGTTGATACCGCCTGCATGGCAATACCCGGAAATCACAGCGGCTCGCATCGTGCTGGACGACAAGCGATATGAGACCCCAGGCTTTGGGGAGGGTTGCCAGAAGCAGACCTCTGAAGTCATCGTGGAAGGGAAACACCGAGGAGACGTGGACGTTGTGTACCGGGAGGCCAGGCCGGACCTGGAGGAGGGGCCTTTCCTGAAAGGCGAGCGGAACCTGCTGGATGCTATCGCCCGACAGATCGCCGTCATTGTGGAACATCAGGAAGCGGAAGAGGAGAGGGCCCGCCTGCGCAAACAGCTGATGCACGCGGACCGTCTCGCCACCATCGGTCAGTTGGCGGCGGGCGTCGCCCACGAACTCAACGAGCCGCTCAGCAGCATCCTCGGCTTCGCACAGTTGATCAAGCGAAACCCGGGGATACCCGAGGGTGCGAAGCAGGATGTGCAGAAGATCGTGACCGCTTCACTTCACGCGCGTGAGATCATCAAGAAGCTTCTGCTGTTCGCCAGACAGACGCCGACGTTCAGAGGCTCGGTAGATCTGAATCACGTAATCCTGGGAGCCATTGACTTGTTCAAGCACCAGTTCGAGATGGAAGGGATAGAACTGGTGTGCGTGTTGTTGCCCGAGCTGCCGGTGCTGGCGGCGGATGCTGGCCAGTTGACCCAGGTGCTGGTCAATCTGGTGGTCAACGCCGTCCAGGCCATGCCGGAAGGAGGAAGACTTACCGTCCGGACCCATGTGGAGGATGGGCAAGTCGTTTGCACGGTGGAGGACACGGGCGTGGGAATGACCGAGCAGGTTCAGAACCGGCTCTTCGTGCCGTTCTTCACGACGAAGGAGGTGAACCAGGGGACCGGTCTGGGCCTGCCGGTGGTCCATGGAATCGTTACCGCACATGGGGGGACGATCACGGTTGCCAGCACGCCGGGCCAGGGGACGAAGTTCATCATTTGCCTGCCCCTTGATTCGCCCTGCCAGCAGGAGGATAGGCTGCCATTATGAATTCACCCGATAGGAAAGAGACGATTCTCGTCGTAGATGATACGTCCGCTACGCTGGAAGTCCTCCAGCGGACTCTGACCGCTGAGGGGTACACGGCATACACGGCGGCCAGCGCCGTCGATGGCCTGAATCTCCTCGACGGAACGGCCGTTGACCTGGTCATCACTGATCTGAAGATGCCCAAAGTCAGCGGCATCGACCTGATCCGGCACGTTCGCGAGAATTACCGAAACACCGCCGTGATGATGATCACCGGGTACGCGACGGTGGCCAGCGCCGTGGAGGCCTTGAAAAGTGGGGCGGAAGAGTACGTGCCCAAGCCGTTCACGGACGGCGAACTGCTGGCAGCCGTGCGCCGAGTGCTCGATAAGCTCAGACTAAGGCAGGAAGCGGCGACATGGTCAGTCCCAAGGGCGGAGTTCGCACACGGCCTTATCGGGGAGTCCCCGGCGATGCAGAAGGTCTTCGCCTCGATCCGCAAGGCGTCTTCGACCTCCGCCACCGTCCTTATCACCGGCGAGAGCGGCAGCGGCAAGGAACTCGTGGCGCGGGCGATTCATTACAGCAGCGACCGGGCCTCCGCGCCGTTTGTGCCGGTCAACTGCGGCGGCATCCCGGAGAGCCTGCTGGAGAGCGAGCTGTTCGGGTACGTCAAGGGGGCGTTCACCGGCGCGTGTGATTCGCGGGCGGGCTTCTTCCAGACGGCTGACGGCGGGACGATCTTCCTCGATGAGATCGGCGAGACGAGCCTGTCCATGCAGGTGAAACTCCTGCGGGTGCTTCAGGACAAGGAGGTTCGCATGGTCGGCGACTCGCGGGCGCGAAACGTAGACGTGAGAATCATTGCCGCCACGAACAAGCATCTGGAGAGTCTGATTCAAAGCCGAGCGTTCCGAGAGGAATTATACTATCGAATCAACGTCATCAAGATCGAGGTCCCGCCTCTGCGGGCCAGAGACGGTGATATTCCGCTGTTGGTTCGGCACTTCGCCGAGAAGTTCGCCTCGGAATTGGGCAAGGCAGTCCCCCGGTTTTCGGAAAAAGCCATGGAGGCGCTGCAAAACTACGCCTGGCCGGGCAATGCACGGGAATTGGAGAACGCCATCCAGCGGATTGTGGTGATGAGTGAGGAGGAGATCATCGAGGTTCCGGACTTGCCGTCCTTCGCGCGTTTCTCGGTGCTGCGCACCACGGGTGTCCACAGGAGGCTGGCGGAGGTGGAGGCGGATCACATCCGCCATGTGCTGGCGAATACCGGAGGCAACAAAACCCGAGCGGCCGAGATGCTCGGCATCGATCGCAAGACCCTCCGGCACAAGATCGCCCAGTACCATCTGGACTAAGCAGGACCCCGATACGCCAACCGGCTGGGGAGAATTTACCCGCCGGTGCATTTCTCCCCACCTGAGGTTGTGCTCCGGATGCTATCTGATACTTGTGTTCCCAACGTGTTGCATGGCCAGCCCAGATTCTATAGGTGTCTATGTGGCAATGACTTAGGGGCGAAAGAGATTTCCTATTCACCCTGAGGACGTGCCGGTGGTACGCCTATTGCTATACGTGCAGGTGTCTCACGCAGTGGCAATCCCAGGTGGATTGGCGGCTGTCCGAAACCCAACCCCTGAATGGGGCTGTTTGGCGGAAGATCACGCCCCAGACTGGATTGACCTGACAAGTACAGATCACTGGAGGTGCCGGCCATGACGACGGACGAACAGTCTCTGGGCCTGTGCTCGACATGCAACAGCAGGGCTATATGCACGCGACGAGAGAGCATCGTGTTTCCCGTCGTCTTCTGCGAGGAGTTCGATGACTCCGTACCCCGTGCGGCAAAGGGCCGAACGGCGCCGACGAACGTCGATGGCCCTATACCTCTCGATACGGCGATGGGGCTGTGCTGCAACTGCGGTAATCGTAATTCATGCACGTTGCAGAGCCTGCCCGGCGGGGTGTGGCACTGCGAACAGTACTGCTGAACGCATACCGCCGTCATGCAAAGGGACATGAATCACGGACAAGGGTACTTGATGGACGATCACGTGGTTGAGGAAATTGTTACACGGCACCAGGGCTCGCTCGGAGGCATGTTGTCCATCCTCAGCGAGGTCCAGGACCGCTACGGGCACCTGTCACAGGATGCCCTGCGCCGGGTAGCCGCCGCTACCGGCGGTTCGCTGACCGATATCTACGGTGTGGCCACGTTCTACAAGGCATTCACTCTGAAACCCCGCGGCAAACACCTCGTCTCCGTATGTCTTGGCACTGCCTGCCACGTCCGGGGGGCGCCACGGATCGCCGACGAGCTGCGCCGACAACTCGGGATACAGTCGGGCGAGACCACGGCCGACAACGAGTTCACCCTGGAGACCGTGAACTGTCTGGGCGGCTGCGCCCTGGGGCCGATTGTCGTCGTTGACGGTCGGTACTACTCGAATGTCAGGAAAGACAAGGTCGCGGAGATTCTGCGGAGGGCCCGTGAGGGACTGGATGAGCCGCGGGAGGACCGTGGTTTCCCGCTGACGATCCTGTGCCCGCATTGCCGCCAGAGCCTTATGGACCCGGCGCATCCCATCGACGGCGTTGCCTCCGTCCGCCTGGCCATTGGTTCGAACGGGGGCGGCCATGCCCTTTACCTGTCCTGTCTCCACGGCAGCCCCGGATCGTCCTGCGATGAAGACATTCCCGCAGACGCCGTCATGGACCTTATCTGTCCGATGTGTGGACGTGGTCTGACCGGCGAATGGATGTGCCCGGACTGTGGAGAGGCGATGGCGATCATGAGGGTGCGGGAGGGCGCCACGCTTGGGGTGTGCAAGCGCCGCGGGTGCGGCGCACGTCGCCTGGATTTGGATAGAACGGGGACCGAAGCGGCGGGCGGGCCGAGTCAGGAATGATCCATGAAACGATTGACCTGTATCGATGAATTCAGAGCCCTGCAAGGCCGTCTGCGAAAGCAGCGAGACGGTCGCGCCGTGACCCTCGTGATCCCGGCGGGCACCTGCGGGATTGCCAGCGGCGCCGGCGCGCTGATCCATGAAGCGCAGCGCGCCATTCTGGCCCACCGGCTGGCCGATAAGGTCCACCTGAGGGTCACGGGGTGCCATGGGTTCTGTCAGATGGAGCCGTCGATCCTTGTAGAGCCGCGGCGGACATTCTACCCCAAGGTCAATCCAGTGGATGTGGAAAAGATCGTACAGGCGGCCGCTGGGGGGAACGCGGTTCGCGATCTATTGCCTGTCAACCCTCTGACCGGCCAAGCTGTCGAACGACAGGATGATATCGGCTTCTTCGCAAACCAGATCCGCGGGGTCCTGGGTCAGAACGAGCATGTGGATCCCACTCGCATCGAGGATTACATCGCCCACGGCGGCTATGATGCCGCGGTGCAGGTGATTTCCCGGTCCGACGCCGGCTGGGTCATCGAGCAGATCAAGGCCTCGCAGCTACGCGGTCG
>DSDB01000183.1 GCA_011057845.1 Phycisphaerales bacterium
AAGAACCCCACCGCCTCGGCGATCCGCATATCGAGCACGTCGGCGATGTTCCTGCCCTTGTAGGTGACCTGGAGCGTCTCGCGGTTGTAGCGCGTGCCCTTGCAGTTCTGGCAGGTGACATAGACGTCCGGCAGGAAGTGCATCTCGATCTTCTTCGTGCCCTGCCCCTTGCAGTGTTCGCAGCGGCCGCCCTTGACGTTGAAGCTGAACCGCCCGCCCTTGTAGCCGCGGATCTTCGCCTCGCGCGTCATGGAGAACAGCTTGCGAATCAGGTCGAACGCGCCCGTGTACGTCACGGGGTTGCTCCGCGGCGTCTTGCCGATGGGCGACTGGTCGATCTCGATGACCTTGTCGACCAGGGACGTGCCCAGGACGGTCTTGTGCCGGCCCGGCTTCTCGCGCGAGCCGTAGGTCCGCCGCTTGAGGGCCTTGAGCAGGATCTCGTTGACCAGCGTGCTCTTGCCGGAGCCCGAGACCCCCGTCACGCAGATGAACGCGCCGAGCGGGAACTTGACGTCGATGCCCTTGAGGTTGTTCTCGGCGGCGCCCTTGACCTCGATGCAGTTGCGCAGGTTGTACTTGCGCCGCCGCGCGGGTAGCCGGATGCTCCGCCGGCCGCTGAGGAAATCGCCCGTAATCGACCGCGTGCAGGCGGCCACCTCCTCGAAGCGGCCCTGCACGATGACTTCGCCGCCCTGGTCGCCGGCGCCGGGGCCGATGTCGATAATGTGGTCGGCGGCGGCGATGATGTCCTCATCATGCTCGACCACCAGCACCGTGTTGCCGATCTTGCTGAGGCGCTGCAGGATGCCCAGCAGCCGCTCGTTGTCGCGCTTGTGCAGGCCGATGGTCGGCTCATCGAGCACGTAGCAGACGCCGACCAGCCCGCTGCCGACCTGGGTGGCCAGGCGGATCCGCTGGGCCTCGCCGCCGGCCAGCGTGCTGCTCTTACGGTCCAGGGTCAGATAGCCCAGCCCCACATCCACCATGAACCGCAGGCGGGCCTTGATCTCCTTGACCACCTGCGCGGCAATCAGCGTCCGCTCGGCGTCGAGCCTCAGCCGCCGGAAGAACCCCAGGGCCTGCTCGATGCTCATCGCCGACAGTTCCTGGATGTTCTTTCCGCCGAGCGTCACGCACATCGCCTCCGGCCGAAGCCGCGCGCCGCCGCAATCACGGCACGGCTGCTCCGACAGGTAGTTATGCAGCCGGGCCTTGACGTATTCGCTGGTGGTCTTGTCCCATCGACGCGTGAGATTCGGTATCACCCCCTCAAAATCCAACCCGAAGGTCCGCCGGTCGTCGGCCGTCGTCCCGTACATCAGCACCCGCACGATCTCCGCCGGAATCTCGCTGAACGGCGCGGCCTTGTTGATACCCACCTGCCGACAGAACCGCTTGATCAGCCGGTTATAAAAGATGTTCATCCGCTTGCCACCCTTGCGCCAGGCGTCAATGGCCCCGCTTTCCAGCGAGACGCTCTTGTCCGGCACGATCAGGTCCGGGTCGAACTCCAGGATCGTCCCCAGCCCGTCGCAACTGCGGCAGGCCCCGTGCGGACTGTTGAAACTGAACAGCCGCGGCGAAAGCTCCTCCAGACTCGCTTCCGGGTGCTCCGGGCAGGCGTACTTCTCGCTGTAGACCACCTCTTCCCACTGCCCGTTGCCGGCCTCCCGCCCGGTCGGCTCGGCGCTGCTGTGGCCCGGCTCCTGAACCAGCACCGTAATGACGCCGTCGGCCAGCTTCAGCGCCGTCTCGACGGAATCGGCCAGGCGGATCTGTACCCCCTCGCGGACCACCAGCCGGTCCACCACGGCCGCGATGCTGTGCTTGCGGTTTTTGGCCAGCGCCGGGGCGTTGCGAACGTCGAAGAGCGCCCCGTTGACCCGCACCCGCACGAAGCCTTCCCGCTGGATGGCGGCGAAGACGTCCTTGTGCTCGCCCTTCTTGCCGCGCACCAAGGGGGCGCAGACCTGGAGCTTCGTGCCCTCCGGCCGTTGCAACAGCGAATCGACAATCTGCGACGAATGCTGGCTGGTGATCTCCCTGCCGCAGACCCAGCAATGGGGCCGGCCCACACGGGCATAGAGCAGGCGGAAGTAGTCATATATCTCGGTGGTCGTCGCCACGGTGGAGCGCGGGTTGCTGCTGGCGCTGCGCTGTTCGATGGCGATGGTCGGCGGCAGGCCGGTGATCTCCGAGACCGCGGGCTTCTGCATCTGTTCGAGGAATTGCCGGGCGTAGGCGCTCAGCGATTCGACGTACTTTCGCCGGCCCTCGGCGAAGATGGTGTCAAAGGCCAGCGAACTCTTGCCGGAACCGCTCAGCCCCGTAATCACCACGAGGCAATCCCGTGGAATCTTCAGGCTGATGTGCTTCAGATTGTGCTCGGCCGCCCCGACGACCTCGATCACCTTCTCAACGCGCCTGGCCATATACGTGCAATCGACCCGCCACTGTCATATCGGATAATTCCAGTCAAACCAAACTGTCCAGTATACCACAACGAACCGATAAAGCGAAGCCTCGTCTCGCCAGAACCACCCCAAGTGGCCGCGAGCCGATATACTAACGAAATACTAAATTATGTTATTTTAGTATTTGACCTTGGTGGCCGATGGCGTATATACTAATATGAACAAAATAGTATATCATTAGTACATGCATAAGCATCTATTATAGAAGAACTTACGCACATGAGAATGCCAAAGACACCGCCAGAGATATGGGATATGTTCGCAGCCTTGGAGCCGGACCGCGCCCTTCTTGAGCGCACACTCTCACTGGATATCGATGCCTCCTCGGGCGGAAAGTACCTTCACTGGGACAAGCTGCGGCACTACCAACCGCCGGAAGGGCTGACCCATGAGCAATGGTGGCTGGCTATCAAGATGAAGCGTCTTCAGGGCCGCAAGGCCGTTCCACTGATGGACCGCGCCGGCAAACCTTTCAGCTATTGCCTGGTCGACCCGATCCACAAGATGCTCCATGGGATCGACCAGGGCGCCGCCGGGCAGATTAGAATACCTGAGCAGATCACCAATCCCGAGACCCGCGACCAGTATCAGGTCAGTTCACTGATCCAGGAGGCCATTACCTCCAGCCAGATTGAAGGGGCCGCCACGACGCGTGAAGTGGCCAAGGAGATGATCAAGACCGGCCGGGCCCCGCGCGACCGCAGCGAGCAGATGATCCTCAATAACTTCATCACCATGCAGCGTATCAGTGCGCTGAAAGCTGAGCCGCTTTCCCGCGATCTCGTATTCGAGATCCATCGTATCATCACCCAGGACACCCTTGAGGACCCCTCCGCCGCCGGGCGATTCCGCCAGTCGGACCAACGCATCGCAGTCATGGACATGTACAACCAGGTTTTTCATACCCCTCCACCGGCGCATCAACTGGATTCCCGCCTTCAGGCCATGTGCGACTTCGCCAATGAATCCGACTCCGAGGTCTTCGTCCACCCGGTCATCCGTTCGATTATCCTGCATTTCTGGCTCGCCTACGACCACCCTTTCGTCGACGGCAACGGACGGGCTGCTCGCGCCTTGTTCTATTGGTCCATGCTCCGCCATGGTTACTGGCTCTTCGAATTCATATCCATCTCGGGCATCATCCGGCGTGCGCCGGCCATCTACGGTCGCGCCTTTTTATACACCGAGACCGATGACAACGACCTGACCTATTTCATCATCTACCACCTTAGGGTCATCGAGCGCGCCGTCAGGCAACTGCACGAGTACATCGCGCAGCGCACGAGAAGGTTGCAGGAGATCGACCGCCGGCTCCGCGGCTTTGCTGAACTCAATCATCGCCAGCGGGAACTCATCAGCCACGCGCTGCGCCACCCGCACCACCGTTACACTATCCGCTCGCATCAGGTCAGCCACAGCGTCGTCTACCAGACCAGCCGCATGGACCTGCTCGACCTGGTCGCCCGCGGCCTGCTGGCCAAGAAGAAGATTCGAAGGACCTGGTATTTCACGCCCGCCGCAGACCTCGAGGAGCGACTGGCGAAGATGTGACCCGCGCGCCGACCGCAAAGAGCGCGGGTCCGAGACGGGACACACAATACGGCATGAACATCAAACGACTGCATCCCTGGAACCTCACGTATGCCGAGGCCCGCGCCTTGCAGATTCGGCTGTCGGGTCGGGTGCGTTTTGTGCCGGTTCGCCGCCGGCCGAGGCGGGTGGCGGGGCTGGATTGCGCCCTGAGCCGCGGCGGCAGGCACGTCTTGGCCGTGGTTGTCGTGCTGGAAATGGGCTCCTGGAAGATTGTGGAGACCGCCGACGCCCGATGCCCTACTGTCTTCCCCTATATCCCGGGCCTGTTGTCCTTCCGCGAGACGCCGGCATGTCTGGCGGCCGTCGAGAAGCTCAAGACCACCCCTGACCTGTTCCTCATCGACGGCCAGGGCATCGCCCATCCCCGCCGGTTCGGCCTGGCCGCTCATCTGGGCCTGTTCCTGGACAAGCCCACGATCGGCTGCGCGAAGAGCCGTCTGGTCGGCCGGTTCGATCCGCCCGCGCCCGAGAAAGGCGCCTTCTCGCCCCTGACTGATACCCCCGTGTCGGCTGCCGCCGCCGGACGAGGGACGAGCCTGCCACGCAAAGCGACCGAAGAAACCATCGGGGCCGTCGTGCGAACCCGCACGGGTGTCAAACCCCTGTTCGTCTCCATCGGCCACAGATGTACCCTCGATGACGCCATCGGCCTGGTGCTGGCCTGCACCACCCGCTATCGCCTGCCCGAGCCAACTCGCCTGGCCCATCAGTTCGTCTCGCGGCTGCGCCTGTGAATCACGCCCGCCACTGGTGCTTCTTGACGGCATTGAGGATCTTGCGGGCACACTGGAGCGCCGCCAGGCCCTCGACGGCCGTGACCTCCGGCAGCTTCGTACGGTCCAGCACGGCCGCCAGAAACGCCTCCTGCTCCAGCCGGATCGGCTCCTTGTCATCGATTTCAAGCTGCTCGACGTGCAGCAGGTCCGGCCAGCTCGCCGTCGTCAGGTCGAAATCGCCGGCCGCCCGCTTCTGGCGTATCCACTCCACCACATTGGCGTTCGGGTCGGTCTTGATGATCACGCCCGTCTTCTTGAAGTAGTCCACGCTCAGATACGCCTGCCGGCTGAAGACCCGCAGCTTGCGCTCCGTCTTGAGGGCCAGCCGCGAGGCCGTGACATTGGCGATGCACCCGTTCTCGAATACGATCCGGGCGTTGCAGATATCCTCGAAGTTCTCCACGACGTTCACGCCCACGGCCTCGACCCGCTTGATGGGGCTGGCCGCCAGGGCCAGGATGATGTCAATGTCATGAATCATCACGTCCAGCACGACGCCCACATCCGCCGAACGGAACGGATACGGACTGATCCGGTCGGCGTCGATGTACATCGGCTCGATATCCAGCCGCTTCATCGCCTGCACCACGGGATTGCATCGCTCCGAGTGGCCGACCGCCGCCACGACGTTGTGCTTTTGGGCCAGCGCCACGATCCGCCGCCCCTGCGCGACGTTGGCCGCCAGGGGCTTTTCGATGAGCACAGGCACGCCATTCTCGATGAACCGTTTGGCCAGTTTGAAATGCTCCACGGTCGGCGCCGAGATGGTCACGGCATCGACCTTGCCGATGAGGGCCTCCGGCCGATCAAACGCCGGACAGCCGTACTGGTCGGCCAGTTGCGCGGCCTTCTCGGCGGCGGTATCCGCCACGGCCACCAGTTCGCACTGCTCGAGCCGGCTGTAGACCTTCGCATGGATCGCCCCCATCTTGCCGGCCCCGACCACCGCTGTGCGTAGCTTCGCCATAAGACGTCATCCAAGAATCAAGTTGAAATCCCCGACACACCGGCCACAGAGCACATAAAGAGCCCAGAAATAATGGAACGTGATAACATAACAAGAACATTCACCCTTGGTGGCTGAGAAACGGTACGCACAGCGATGGTCCGTATCGGCCGCGGTCAGTGTCGGAATTGCTCGAGGTATCGCCCGTATCGGTGCTCGGCGCTGCGGACGATCGACTCGGCGATCTCCCGCACGTGGGCGTCGAGATCCGGTTCGGCGCACATCGCCTTGGCCGTGGCCACCAGGGAGCCCTTGTGCCGATAGAGCCGCTTGTACGCCTCGTAGATCCGCTCCTGCTGCTGCTCGCTGAGGCCCGCCCGCGCCATGCCGCGCTTGTTCACGCCGCGGATCTCCGGCGGATAGTGCCCGCTGACGATCATGTAGGGCGGCACGTCCTTGTTCAGGCCCGCCAGGCCCGTTGCGTACGACCACTTGCCCACCGTGACGAACTGGTGCGAGACGACCACGCCGCTGAGCCAGGCCCCGGTCTCGATCCTGCAGTGTCCGCTGATCTGCACGAAGTTGCTCAGCACGACCTGGTCCTCCAGCACGCAGTCGTGTCCGATATGCGCGCCGATCATGATGAAATTGCGGTTGCCGATCACCGTCCGGCGGTCGGGGTACATACTCGGATGCACTGTGACATGCTCGTGGAACACGTTGTCGTCGCCGATGACCAGCTTGCCCTCGCCGCCGTTTTCGCCCAGGGCCAGCACCTGCGGCGGCGATCCGATGACGGCGTGGTGGAAGAAATGGTTGCCGCGGCCGACGGTCACGCCCTTCTCAATGATTACGCCCGCCTCAAGCACCGTCCCCGCACCGATCACGGCCCCGGTGTTGACGAAACAATTCGCCCCGACGACGACATCGTCGTCCAGATGCGCGCCGCGTTCCACAACTGCACTTGCGTGTATCCGAGCCATTGTCTTGCGCCACTTTCCTTTCCAATACCCCGCCGACGGCGGGCCTTACACCTTCTCATCGTCCACGAGCATGAAGCGAATCTCCGCCTCGGCCGCCACGGCCTCGCCCACCAGCGCCCGGCACTTGCAGTGCGCCGTGCGCTTGCGAAGCCGGACCGTCTCGGCCGTCAGAATCAACTGGTCCCCCGGGACCACGGCCTTGCGGAGCTTCACGTCGTCCATGCTCAACAACACCGCCAGCTTGCCCGTGTGCTCCAGGCGCTGAGCGAACAACAATCCCGACACCTGCGCCATCGCCTCCACAATCAACACCCCCGGCATGATCGGGGTGCCGGGGAAATGTCCCTGGAAGAACTGCTCGTTGAACGTCACGTTCTTGATCGCCTTGATGCGGGCGTCCCCGTCGATCTCGATGACCTTGTCGACGAGCAGGAACGGGTAGCGATGCGGCAGAATCTTCTGTATCCGCCGGATGTCGAGCACCGCGTCGGTGCCGTATTTAGCGATGCGCTCCTGCTGCTGCGCCGCGTCGTACAGCCGGCGGGCCAGCTCCTGATTGAGCGAGTGTCCGCTGCGATAGGCCACGACCCGGCCCCGCAGCGCCCGGCCCACGAGCGTGAGGTCCCCGATGAGGTCCACGATCTTGTGCCGCACGCACTCGTTCGGGAAACGATACGTGTTCTTGATGGGCCCGTCCGAGTCGATCACGAGGATGTCCCTCGGGCTCAGATGGGTCCCCATGCCGCGCGCCCGGAACTGCTTGGCCTCGGCCTCCAGCAGGAAGGTCCGCGCCGGGGCCAACTGGCGCTCGAACGTGTCGGGGGCCAGCCGGTACGTGTAAATCTGGCGGCCGATGCCCGTGTGGCCGCCGTAGTCCAGGTCATACGTGATCGTCAGGCCGTCGCCATCGTAGGGCAGCGCGTAGATCGAGGCGTCGCCGCTGGTGATGCTGATAGGCTCGGTGATGGTGAACTCCCGCCGGTTGGCCGGCTGTTCCACGACACCGGCCCGCCTGAGGGTCTTGAGGAACTCGGCGCTGCTGCAATCCGGCGCCGGCAGTTCCGCCCCCTCGACCTCGATGGTCAGATTGTCGATCTCCATCGCGCTGACGGCCGCCAGACAGTGCTCCACCGTCTCGATGCTCACCGCCCCCCGCCGGATTGTCGTCCGGCGGCTGCGCTCGCCCACATTGGGCGCCACGGCGCTGATCCGCACCGGCTCCGGCACATCCGTCCGGATGAAGACAATCCCGCTGTCGGGCGGCGCCGGGCGGAAGACCACCTTCGCCTCCTTGCCGCTGAACAGCCCCTTGCCGGCGACCTTACACTCGCTTTTTATCGTTTTCTGCAGCTTCAAGCTGTTCTAGCCTCTTGCTCAGCGACTTGACCTTCTCAACCAGCTTCGGCAGATTCCGCGTATGAACTATGACCCGGCGAGCCAAACTGTACTCCAGGGCGGGGACACCCATCACGACTTCCCCCGGCGATACATGATTCATCACGCCGGCCTTGGCCGTCAGGGTCGCCCTCGACCCGATCTCCAGGTTGTCCGCCATGCCGACCTGGCCGGCAATCACCACCCCGTCGCCGATCCGGCAACTGCCCGATATGCCCGCCAGGGCCGCCACCAGACAGCACTTGCCGATCACCACGTTGTGGGCCACCTGCACCAGATTGTCGATCTTCGTGCCGGCCCCCACTATCGTATTGCCGAATTTCGCCCTGTCAACGCAGCAGTTGGCCCCCAGCTCCACGTAGTCCTCGATCACCACCCCGCCGTTGTGCGGCACCAGCCGGTGCGCCCCGTCGATGAACGAATAGCCAAAGCCGGTCGCCCCGATGGTGCTGTTGGCGTGGATAATCACGTGGCTGCCGATTTGGCAGTTGTGATAGACCACCACGTTCGCATCGAGCCGGCTGTGCGAGCCGACCGTCGAGTTCTCGCCGATCGAGCAGCCCGATCCGATCACCGTCCCATCGCCAATCCGCACGTTGTCGGCCAGCACCGCGTTCGCCCCGATAGAGACCCCCTGGCCCAACAGCACCGATTGGCCCAGCTTTGCGCTGGGGTCCACGCCCGGCGCTGGGGCCTTGAGAATTGGGGCAAAGAGCCGCAGCGCCTCGATCAGGGCCGCGTTCACGTCGCCGACCACGATCTGCGGCTTGTCGAGGGCCTCCACCGGCGTGGCCACAATCACGGCCGCCGCCTGCGAAGCCCCGAGGGCCTCGCGGTGCTTCTCGTTATTGTAGAACGTCACATCCGTGGGCCTGGCCGAGACCAGCGGCCCTACTGCCGTGACGACGGCCCGGCCGGATCCGACCAGCTCGCCGTCCAGCTTCTTCGCCAACTGTTCAATCGTCAATTCCATTGCCATTGCCCCGGCCGCCGCGCGGCCCAACTTACTTCGCATCCAGCCGCTTGACGATCTCCGGCGTCAGATCGACCCTGCCCTTGGCGTAGAGCAGCTTGTTCGTGCGAAGCGCCATCATCAGTTCCTCCGAGCTCTGCATCGGGAACTCCGCCTCATCCCCTTCCAGGATCAGGTCGAAACCCCGCTCCGCGGCCAACTCCTTGATAATCTGAAGAATCTCCTTATACAAGTCCTCCGTCCAGCGATGGTCCTTCGTCAGCCGCTCCTGGCTGGCCAACTGCTCCCGGACCTGGATGTCCGCCTGCTTGGCCAGCAGCTCCTTCAGATGGTTGATATAGTCCATGGTCCCGGGCTTCAGCGCCATCAGCCCGGCCTGCAAAGCGCTTTCCTCCTTGCGAAGCTGATTCAGCTCGTTCTCGGCCTTCGACTGTTCGGCGAGGACCTGCGCGCGGTACCTGGCGTTGCGCTGGCAGTCCCGCAACACTCGCCGAACGCTCACCGTCCCGACTTTCAGCACCGGCGACGGCGACGCGGCCGCCTGGGTGTACTCGTATCCAACCGTCAAAGCCAACGCCAACGCGGCACAACAAACCAGCATGGTCCTGAAACGCATCATTGTTCCTTTCACATCACAAGAGCACCCGATCCGGTCGCCGGGCGGACATCCACCGGCGCCACCGGATGCTCAGAATCGCCTGTCAGAATAACCCGCCTGCCGAGAAACTGAACACCTCCGTCTTGTCCTCGCCGTCCTTCATCATCGGAACCGCCAGCGAGAAACGCATCGGAACCGGTCCAAACCACTGCGGAATCATGATCTGGATGCCGGTGCCGACACCAGCCCGGATCCCGCCGCTGTCGATCCAGCCGGCGTCGATGAACAGCAGCCACGACAGGCTGTCGCCCACCACCGGCACCGCCAGTTCCGTGCCGGCGATGGCGATCCACTCGCTGCCGATGGGGTCCTTGCGCTTGGGAATCCGCGGCGGCAACACGTTCGTCTGCAAGCCGCGAGGGCTCACGCCGCGATACTTGAAGCCCCGAATCCCATAGGCGCCGGTTCCACCGGCATAGAACCGTTCGAACGGCGGCGCCTCGCCGACCGCCATACCGCCCAGAAACTTGGTCGCCAGGACCGTCTTGCGATCCGCCAGGTCCGTCGCCAGCGTGTGATACCACGCATATTGTCCAGTCAGCAGGCCGAAATTGTGGTCGCCGGTGACCTGCTCGTAAGCCAGGCCGTACACCCGGCCGGTGGCCGGCTCCCACTCGTCGTCCACCAGATACCGCGTCATGCCCAATCGCACCCCGACCAGGGCGTTATCCCCGGAGACCCTGCGAATCTCCCGCGGGGCGTCGCGGTCCAGGCTGCTGATCTCCACGGTCTCGCCGCGAAGGCCCAGGCTCGGACGCCATTTGTTCTTGAGCCGCTGTTCGATAACCACCATCCCCTTGAGCCGGCCCTCGTCGTGGCTCTCGCGGTAGCGCTCGAAGCTCATGCCCGACAGGTCGAATGAGGTCGGCTTGTCCTGCATGTACGGCTCGGTGTAGTTGAACGAGTACTGGCTGACCTCCGTCCCCGGCTCCAGCGATATCCGCAGCGTCTGGCCGCCGCCCCGGAAGCTCTTGAGCGAGATGAACTCCTCAAAGCTCTCGGGCCAATCCGTGATGTCGAAGTTCCGCTGCTGGTAGATCAGCCGGCCGATGAAACCGCTGTCGCTGCTTACGCCGATGCCCGGCATCACCATCCCCGTCAGCCCCTCCTTGACATCAACTTGCGCGTCCTTCTGGCCCGGCTGATTGCTGTCCATCGGACGGATCCTCGCCTCGTCGGCCAGCATCTGCCGGCGAATCCGCTTCTCCAGGCTGCCGCCCCCGGACAGCGGCGCGATGTCCGCATTGTACAGCTCGCCCGGAGTGAAATCGTATTCGTCCAGGATGTGGCGCACCACCTTGTCCTGGGTATCCGCATTGCCCGTCACGTCGACGCGCCCTATCCGGAACTGCTCGCCCGGCTCCAGGCGGTACTTCACGTCCACCACGTTGGCCTGCTGCCCCTGCTCCATCACGTGCCAGGGGGTCTGATCCACCTGGGCGTTGATGTAGCCCCGCTCGCGGAACATCTTCCTGAGCCGATCCGCGTGCTCGTCGGCCTTGGTCTTCCAGTAGGGCCTGCCGGGCTCCAGTTCCAGGCCCTCGTTGAGCCGGTCCTTCAGTTCCGCCTCGCGCACCGTATCGGCGCCCTCAAACAGCACATCACGAACGTGGTAGATCGGCCCTTCTTCGATGTGAAAGACAATGTGCTCATCCCCCTCGGCCCGGATCTCGTGGTTCAGATAGCCCCGATCCGCGTAGATGCTCTGGAGCTTCAACAGGTCGCCATCCACCGTATCCTGGTTGTAGTACGACGCCATCACGCCCCACTTGCGGGTCTTCGTCGTCAGAACCTTCTGGAGCGCGCCGCTTTTGATGCCCTTATTGCCGACAAATTTCACGCTCTTGACGCGGACCCGGGCCCCCTCCACGATCCGGTAGCGCACGTGAATCTGGTTCTCCTGGGTCGCGTCCATGGACATCTCGACCTCGGTGCGGGGGAACCCCTTCGTGCGGTAATGCTCTTTGATGGAGCGGCGGCCCAGTTCGGCCAGCACCTCATCCAGGTAGTCGCCCACCCTGAATCCCAGCCGTTGCTTGAGCTCCTTTTCCTTGAGCTTCTTGTTGCCTTCGAACGCAATCGACCTGACGACCTTCTGGCCCGGACGCTCCAGTTGCAGGGCCGCGGCCTCGCCGCTTTCGGTCTCCCCCGGCGCACAGCCGTGCCCCGACAGCATCGCCGCGGCGACCGCAACCAGCCCTATCCATATCCAGGTCTTTGTCATTGCCGATCCGTCCTCAGAATGGCACCGATTCCTCGGGTATGTGCGACAGCGGCAGGAATTTCGCGTTCTCCCGCTGAAACAGCAGCTTCACCAGCCCCGTTGGGCCGTTGCGCTGCTTGGCGACGATGACTTCCGCAATGTTGTCCTCCTCGTACGACTCCTCGCCCTGATGGTAGTAATCCTCCCGATGCAGCAGGATCACCACGTCCGCATCCTGTTCGAGACTGCCGCTTTCGCGCAGATCGCTCATCCGCGGGCGATGCCCCTCGCGGCCCTCGGCGGCCCGGTTCAACTGGCTGAGCATCACAATCGGGATTTCCAACTCCCGCGCCAGGGCCTTGACATGACGCGAAATCGCCGTGATCTCCTGCTGGCGCGACTCCACCCGGCTCATCCCCCCGTGCATCAACTGCAGGTAGTCCACGATCACGCACTGAATGGCGAACTGGTGCTTGAGCCGGCGGGCCTTCGCCCGAAGCTCCAGCGGCGAAATCCCGGGCGTATCGTCGATGTAGATCGGCGCCTCATAGTAGGCCGAACACGCCTCCAACAGCCGGCGATAATGGTCGTCGCTAAGCATGCCCTTGCGCACCAAATCCGCTTTTACGCCGCTGCGACTGCACAAAAGCCGCTCGGCCAACTGCTGCTTGCCCATTTCCAGCGAGAAAAACGCCACCGGCGCCCGCTCATCCACGCCCAGATGCTCGGCGATATTGAGCATGAACGCCGTCTTGCCCATGCTCGGACGGCCCGCCACGATGACCATCTCGCCCTTCTGCAGGCCGCAGGTCAACTCGTTGAGTTCGTCGAAACCCGTCGACAGCCCGGTTACGTGCGTCCCCTCCCGCTTTTCGATCAGCTCGTAGGCCTGGCTGACGATATCTTTGATTGACAGGGCCGCGCCAGTGATTCGCTTATCCGCCACGGCGAAGATCTTCTTCTCGGCCTCATCGAGCTTCTCATCGGCCTCGCCGACGGGGCTGTAGGCCTCTTCGAGGATCTCCCCGGCCGCGACGATCAGCTCCCGCAGCAGCGCCTTTTCCTTGACGATCCCGGCGTAATACTCCACGGAACCGGGCGACGGCACCGAATCGACCACGCGCTGGAGATACTCCACACCCCCGACCGCCTCCATCTGCTTGCGCTTCTCCAACTGGTCGCGCAGCAGCACCCCGTCGATGACCGTTCCCTTCTTCGTCTGGAACAGGTCCACCAGGGCGTCGAAGATCATCTGGTGCTCGACCCGGTAGAAGGCGTCGCGGCCGAGAATCTCCACGACCCGACCGATGCACTGCGGGTCGATCATCATCGATCCCAGTACAGCCGCCTCAGCCGCCAGAGACTCCGGCATCCTGCGCGTCATCGAGGCCTCGGACGCCGGGTCGTTGCCGACCCCGCCGCCCACCGGGCCCGTGTCGCTGTTGCCCTTACCGGTCCGACCAGCCATCCACCAATCCCTTCATGCCGAGATCGTCAACGCTTTCACCACCCGGCCGAGACCCGACGGCCACGACCCCGCGCCGCCGGTTACGTGCCCTCGGCCGCCTCCGGCGCCGCGGTCTCCGGAACCACCGTCACCGTTACCATCGCCGTTACATCCGCCGCAAAACGCAGGTTCACGGTGTGCGAGCCGACTTCCTTGATATGTTCGCTGAGCCGGACCACCTCGTCGGCCACCTGGAAGCCCTGAGCCCGCAGATTCGCCGCGATCTCCTTTTCCGTTACGGACCCGAACAGATGGCCCTGCTCGTTGGCCTTGGCGGCAACAACCGCCTCGGCCCCTTCGACCGCGGCCGCGGCCACCTCCAGACGCTTGCGCTCGGCGATCCGCTCCTGCGCCCGGCGAGCCCGCTCCTCGGCGATGGCGCGAATGTTGTCCTTTGTCGCCGGCTTGGCAATCCCCTGCGGCAGCAGGTAATTCCGCGCATAGCCGGCCTTGACCTCCACCACGTCGCCCAGATACCCCAGCTTATTAACATCTTCGCAAAGCAAAACCTTCATATCCTACACCTCAAAGAAACCGTCCGAAACGCGCCCGAAGGCCCGCATCGATCATCATGCCGTAAACGGAAGCAGCGCCATGAACCGCGCCCGTTTGATCGCGAGCTTGGCCTTTCGCTGGCAACCGGCGCAATTGCCGCTGCGCTTGCGGGAATAAATCTTGCCCCGGTTGGTCAGCAGCTTCGCCAACGTCTCGATGTCCTTGTAATCCACGTAGTCCACGCCGCGCCGACAGAACCGGCATTGCGTCTGCTCGCGCGTTCCGGTGAAACTGGTCTTGCGCCGTTTCTTGTTCTGGCTGATATTTCGTCGTGCCATATTCTACCTGTCTGCTCCTATCTTGACTATCCTGCTTTGAAAAACATCCCGCCAACGCAGCT